>CAZVEV010000044.1:0-29135 GCA_964625865.1 uncultured Planctomycetaceae bacterium
ATCGATACTCGCCTTCGGCCGGACACATCTGGTCCCACTTCATGCAGTTTTCCGGCGTGACCGAATCGAACTGGGACTCCAGCAGCCGCAGTTCAGCGGGCGTGAAGCGCGTCTCGAACCGGGTGGGGACGGCCACCCCGATCAGGGGGCGTCCGGCCGCGAGTTTGCGGAGAGAGGGCATCGGCGCCGCATCGGCTGCCCCCACCGTCCGCAGGGCGAGTCCGCCCAGGATGCCGCAGGACGTCCACTTCAGAATCGCCCTACGCGAACAGCCCGCGGGCTGATGTGAGTCCTGCACAGTTGCTCTCTCGTGTCCGGCTGAATCGGTTGTCATCTGTGACCGCCTCGTTCCTTCTCGATGCGGAGATGGTACCACCAATCGCCCGGCACGGCGAGGACAAGAGCCAGCCGCCGTGCCCGGCAGGGAGCGTGTGCGATATGGTGAAGATAGGGTTTTCCCTATCTTCGGGAATCCCCCAATAGCCAGGCGTCCGACAAAGCACTACAAAAGCAGTGAGCGTACGGTACCACGCGCTGCTGCCCCAAAGGGGCGTGTGAAACGAATCTCGGACTGCTGGCTGGGAGCGCGTCCCGACGCCATCGTGCAGGGCAGCCGACGAGTGAAAAGGAGAACGATATGACGTGAAGCAGGGACCTGCGCCGGCGGCGCCTGCTGCTAATGCGGCCTCGACCGCCTGCGCCCGTTGTCGTACACACGGGGGCGCCGATGGGGCGTCCCTCGCCGAGCAGTGTCTGTCCGGCGCCGGGAATAGCGGCGCCCGTCCAGACAACGCCGTCCTCCGGATGAGGACGTTCTCAATCAGTGAATTGCGACGAAAGGACTACCCATGTTGAAGAGAAAGAACCTAGCCATTGCAGCAGCCCTGCTCGTTATGGCCGCCGTCGCCTCAACCGGCGCCGCGCAGACAGAAGACGTGCGGCGCACGATTGTGGGGCGATTCGCCCTGGAAGTGAAGGCGGGCCTGACCGGGCTGGTCACACCGGTGGTCGTTCGCCTGGAAGGCCGCGGCAGGGCAAACGCCCAACGATCCGTCCTGGTGGACATCGGGCCGCTGACCGGCTCCGGGGCGAAGGCCCGCGTTGAGATCGAGCCCCTTCGGCGGTGCGGGCCTGCGGGCAACTGCTTCCATGGCCGCGGAACGGCCGTCGTTGCGGTAGGGAACCGGACGTACAAGTTCCGCCTGATCGTCCGGGGACGCATGTATCACACGTCGACCGGCGCGGTGATGAGGGGCAGCTTCGTGTCGGTCGGGACCAACAGCAAGTGCCCCCGCTTCCACGGCAAGTTCGCCGGACCGAAGGTCAGCCTGACGCCGGCCGAACTGGCACCGTAGCCGCGCGTCGGCGGACTGAGATGAAAGAACGCGAAGCCGCAAGCGGCCCCAAGCGCCGCTTGCGGCTTCGCACAAAGGGGACAAGGGGGGTCGCTGAGCGCAGACGACCGCTCTACCGACCGGACAGTTCCCGGATCGAGATGTCCTTGTAGCGGACCTCGCTCGCCTTGCCGCCGTGAATCTGCAACCCGATCATGCCCTTGCGCCAGACCTTCGGGTCCGGCTCGGTGAAGTCGACGGTCTGGTAGCCGTTCAGCCACAACTGAACCCGCTTGCCTTCGCAGCGGATGACGTACTGGTTCCACCCGTCGCGCTTCAGGACGGCGGCGAGTTTGGTCTTGTCCGGACGGGCCAGCACGCGGCGGCGGCGCGACTCGTCGTAGAGGCAGCCCCACCAGTTCTGGCCCACATCCGCCTGGTAGCCGATCACCTCGTGATGGTTGGGTATGCGGCGGCTGCGGATCTGGATCCCCGCATTACCCTTGCCCTCGACGAGCATCACCTTCAGCCGCAGCTCGAAGTCGCCGTATTCCTTGGTCGTGCAGAGGAACTCGTTTCGCGGGATGCGTTCTTTCATCGTCCCGCCGACGATCGCGCCGTTCTCGATGCGGAACCACTTGAGATTGCCCTCCCAGCCGGTGAAGGTCTTGCCGTCAAACAGCGACGCGAACCCGGCGGGCGCCACGGGGCCGCGGTCCTGCAGGAACACGTGCACGCCCTTCTTGTTCGACGTGACGATGTCCGGCCTGCCGTCGGCGTTGAGGTCGGTCACCTCGAACTGCGTGCCGACGCCGGATGCGTCGTCGATCTTGTGCGGCACGAACCGTACGGTGCCCTTGCTCGGGCGCTGAAGCTCGAACCAGTAGAGCACCTGCGGGTCTTTGCCCCCCGGGTCCTTTCCGTTGTGGGCGTAATACCGCTTGCCCGTGACCAGGTCCTTCAGCCCGTCGCCGTTGATGTCGACCAGGTGGAGCGCGTGCGTCTGCGAGAAGTCCTTGCATATCTCGCGCTGCGTGTAGCCCGCCGCGGTCTTCTCGAACCACCAGATCCCGTACTTGTGGGCTGACGAGGTGATGATGTCGTTGTCGCCGTCGCCGTCGACGTCGTAGGCGTGCATGTCCGCACAGTCCGGGCCGAGGGCGACCTTGTGGAACGTCCACGGACCCTTCGTCCGGTCGGCCGGCGCTTCCCACCAGCCTTGCGGGACCAGGATGTCGTTTCGCCCGTCGCCGTTGACGTCGCCGCAGCCCAGCCCGTGGGCGAACCGCTTCGTGCCCGGCGCCTTGGGGCCGCTGATCGCGTGGGCGTCCCACAGCGCCGCGGTGTCCTTGCCCGCCGCATACCACGTCATCTTCCCGTCCGTCCCGACAATGAGCCTTCGCACCCCGTCGCCCAGCAGGTCGGCGAAGATCGGCGTTTCGTTGCAGGCGCTGCGGGTGACGGTGTGTCGCTTCCAGTGTCCTGCCTTGTTCCGGGGGTTGGCGTACCAGAAGCACTCCTTGCCCGGGAAGCCGATCACGATCGAGTCGACCCAGCCGTCGCCGTTGACGTCGGCGGCGAAGTTGGCGAAGCAGTTGCTGTATCCGCCTGCCGCCTTGTACGTGCCCACCTTCCGCACCTCGTGCATCGTCCAGTTCGGCGCCTCGTACCACACGTCGCCGGTCAGAATGTCCGTCTTGCCGTCGCGGTTCACGTCACCGGTGGCCACCCCTTCGGCCCGGAACGTCTTGTCGACCACGACCTTGCGGAACCGCACCTCGCCACGGGCCGACAGGGCGGTCAGGCCCGCCGCGGTCACCATCACCGCCAGGCCTATCCTTGCATGGACGCGTGTACTCATAGCCACACTCCTTCACATCGGGGCACTCTCGTTTGGTCCGTCCAGCCTCGGCAGGACCGTCTTGAGACGATAATCGCTGTCTCCGGTCTTCGTCAACAGGCGTGTCGCGGTGACCGCAGCCAGACGCCCTGGCACGCACGAGGCCGCGGCCTGAGCGACGATCTGGCGGCCGAAGGGGTAAGAGGTGCGTAGAGACGTGGCATGCGGCTACGGGGCGTTTATGGGGCTTGGCCGGGTGCCGTGACTTGCCGAGCAACCAGGCCGTGCCGTGGTTGCCGCTTCGCGTCAAGCGACGGCACCCGGCGTTGATGTTCCACTGTGCGCGTGCTATATGATGGGTGCGTCAGGTCGCCACGGTGTGACTGAAACGAATCCGGCATCAGTGTCCTGCTATCTGAGGAAGGCCCCGTCATGGATATACGAACCGTAGGTCGCATCCGACTGAGAGCGGTGCTTGCCCTGGCAACTGGTGTCGTGTGCGTCGGGGCGACTTCCGTGCTCGGCCAGGCGAAGGGCCTGGCATCTCCCGACGGTCGCCTCAGCGTGACCGTCGAGGTCGCCGATGGACGCTGCACGTACCGCCTGCAGCGTGACGGCAAGACGCTTGTGCGGACCAGCGGGCTGGGGCTGGAGATCAAAGACATGGCGGCCGCAGGATGGCGGGAAGTCAAGCGGTCGCGCCGGAGTCACGACAGCACGTGGAAGCCGGTGTGGGGCAAGTGCGAGACGGTTCGCGACCACTACACCGAGATGGTCGTCTCGCTGACCTCGTCGGCGCCAAAGGCGCCGGCGATGGACGTGGTGTGGCGTGCGTACGACGACGGCGTCGCGGTCAGATACGTGCTGCGCGGCGGGGCCGCTACGCCCAAGAAGGTACGGATCACCGGCGACCTGACGGAGTTCAACTTCGCCCAGGACGCCCCCGCGTGGTTCTATAACGGTGAACGGGCGAACCTGCACGAGAAGCTCTCGGCGGCCAAGGGGCGGCGAAGACTGCCCGCCACCGTCAAGGTCAGCGACTCGTGCACGCTGGCCGTCCTCGAAGCTGCCCTGTACGGGTTCGGTTGGATGGAACTGAGCGGCAGGGCGGGGGCGCCGTCATTCAAGACCCAGATCCGTCCCTGCGACGTGTCCCTGCCGTTTTCGTCGCCGTGGCGGGTGATCATGGCCGCCGACCGGCCCGGCCAACTGGTCGACTCAAACCTGCTGGCGAACCTCAACCCGCCCTGCGCGATCGACGACCCGTCCTGGATCAAGCCCGGCGTGTCGTTCTGGGACTGGCGCGCGTGGGGCCACAAGGCCCGCGACTTCACGTACGACCTGAGCATGCCCTCCTGGAAGCGTTTCGTGGACCTCGCCGCCGAGACCGGCATATCGTACGTCCTGCTCGACGCCGACTGGTACGGGCCGGAGTTCGACGCCAAGTCGGACCCCACCAGCACGGAAAAGAGCGTCCCCTCGCTGATCAAATACGCCCGGAGCAAGGGCGTCGGCGTGTTCCTGTACCTCAACGACGTCGGGGCCACCAAGTACGGCCTCGAACGCGTGCTCCGCTCGTTCTCGCAGTGGGGCGCCTCGGGCGTGAAGTACGGCTTCATGCGCAAACCCGCCGGCCGCCCGAAGGTCGACTGGACGCGGAAGGTCATCTCCCTGTGCGCCAAGTACAAGCTCATGTGCAACTTCCACGACGGCCCCGTGCCGCCCTCGGGCGACTACCGCACCTGGCCGAACTGCCTGACCCGCGAGTACTGCCACGCCCAGTCCGACGCCAAGCGGGCCTTTACGCCCGGGACGTTCACGACGGCCGTCTTCGTCAACGGGCTCGCCGGGCCGCTCGACATGAACAACGGCATGCTGGATCTGAACAACTCGAAGCGCCAGCGGCCGAAGGTCTTCGCGGAGATCCCGTCGACCATCACCGCCGAGGCCGCCCGCACGCTGATCGTCTTCAGCGGGCTGACGGTCGTGCCCGACTCGGCGGACTCCTACCGTGAGCACCCGCGGCTTCTCGATTTCATCGCCGCCCAGAAGATGCCCTGGCACCAGAGCCGTACCCTCGCCGGCGAGATCGGCCAGTACATCGTCATGATGCGCCGCACCGGCAAGACCGTCCTGGTCGCGGCGGCGACCAACGAGCAGGCCCGCACGCTGACGATTCCGCTGGACTTCCTGGGCAAAGGGGCGTACCGCGCGGTGGTCTCCGAGGACGCGTCCGACGCGCACTACCTGAACAACCGCGAGGCGTACCGGGTACGCGTGGAGGAAGTGACGGCGGCCGACAAGATGAAGATCACGATGGCCCCCGGCGGCGGGTGCAGCATCCTCCTGGTACCCACGTCATCGCGTACGCGGTAGCGCATGTCCGGGTCGATTGCGAACACCCCATTTCGCCCCGGGTGTGTTCACCCGGGGCGAAATGCCCGATTTCTTGCGGTGAGGCGGCGGGTGTTCGGCGCGACGGGTGTCGTGGCCTGACGCGAAGCGGCAACCACGTGGAGACCTACGTTCGCTTGAATCCCACGCGGATCAGCGTCCGGGCGGTGATGACCCCCAGGAACAGGCCCGCCGACAGGACGATGATCGTTGCCCCCGACGACAGGCCGGGCCCGTAGCTGACGGCCAGCCCCGCCGCCGTCTGGACGGCGCAGAGCAGGCCGGCGAGCACCATCATCCGCGAGAGGCGCCGCGTGAACTGGCTCGCCGTGGCGGCTGGAAGCGTCAGCAGGGCGATGACCATGACCACGCCGACAATCGCGGCCAGCAGCACGACCGTCAGGGCCGCAAGGCAGAGCAGGAGCATGTAATAGCCGTCGACCCGCAGGCCTCGCGTCCGGGCGAACTCCTCGTCGAAGCACACCGCGAGGAACTGCTTGTACAGCAGCAGCGAGATCGTCACGACCCCCACGTCGAGGACCGCCATCAGCGCCAGGTGCTCGCCGGTGACCATCAGGATGTCGCCGAACAGGTACCGCGTCAGGTGCTGCTGGTAGCCGGGAGTCGCCCACATGAACAGCACGCCCGCGGACATGCCCACCGCCCACATCGCGCTGATGATCGTGTCTTCTCGCTGCTTGAAGCGCATCGACACCACGCCGATCAGCGCCGCGGCGGCCAGGGCGGCCAGCACGGCCCCGGTCATGGGCGTCAGCCACTGGCGCCCCCACAGCGGGTCGACCCACGACCAGCCCAGGGCCTGCCTGCAATAGACGGCCGCCCCCATGCCGCCCAGCACGCAGTGGGCGATGCCGCCGGCGATGTACGATATCCGTCGGACCACCACGTACGAGCCGATCACCCCGCAGGCCACGCTCAGCAGCACGCCCGCCGCCAGGGCGGTCAGCAGCACGCCCATCTGGCCGCCGCCGGCGAGGACGGCAAGCTCGGCCTGGAGATCCGCGAAGAACTGGCTCATCCGCTGCCCCCCTCGGCGTCATGGATCGCGCAGTTGTGGTCGTGTCGGACCAGTCGCACGTCGTGGCCGTACAGGTCCCGCATCAGTTCGCCCGTCAGTTTGTCGGTCGGGTGGACCGCTACGTCTCCGTGGACGCAGATGACCTTGGTGACCAGTTGCGTGACGAACCCCATGTCATGCGAGACAATGACCAGCGCCATGCGGTCGCCCAGACGCCCGAGCAACTGGTGGAACTCGGCCTCCACGCCGATGTCCAGGTTGGCCGTCGGCTCGTCGAGCAGGAGCAGTTTCGGGTCCGAGGCCAGTGCGCGGGCGATCAGCACGCGCTGGCGCTGTCCGCCGGACAGCGCCGCAAACGGGCGTCTGCGCAGGTCGGACAGGCCCACCTCGGCCAGCGCCTTGTCCGCGGCGCGATGGTCCTCGCGGCGGTAGGGGCCCCACGTCCGGCTCCGCCCCAGGCGGCCCATCAGCACCACGTCGGTCACGCTGACGGGGAACTGCGGGTCGAACGCCGCGTGCTGCGGTGCATAGCCCACGTCGCGGCGCCCGACGGCGGGGGGACGGCCGAACACTTTCACGCTGCCGCGGTCGGGGGCCAGCAGGCCGAGGATGAGTTTGACCAGCGTCGTCTTGCCGCCCCCGTTCGGGCCGACCATGCAGACCTGCTCGCCCGCATCGACGCGCAGGGTCACGTTGCGCAGCACGGGCTGGTCGTCGTAGGCAAACGACAGGTCGGATATCTCGATTGCAGGCGATTCGGCCATTACGGTCTCACCGGTGTTACAATTCGTTCGCCCGACCGAGGGCGTCAGTCAGCGCGGCGGCCACCCGGCGCAGGTTGGCAATGTAGTCGTCGGCCAGCGGGTCCAGCGGCACGACGGCCCCGCCGATCTTGTCGGCGACGGCCCGCACCGAATCCTGCGGGAACTGCGGCTGAACGAATATCACCTTCACGCCGTCGGCCCGTGCCGACGCGATCAACGCCTTGAGGTGCTTCGCCCCCGGCGCCTTGCCCTCGGTTTCGACGGCTTTCTGATGCAGGCCGTAGTCGCGGGCGAAGTAACCGAAACTCGGGTGGAACACGTAAAACGTCTTGCCCTTGATCGGCGCCAGGGCGGTGGTCAACTCGGCGTCGACGGCATCGAGGTCGGCTTCCAGGGCGCCCAGGTTCTTGCGGAAGTCGGCCTCGCACGCCGGCGCGAGGGCGCACAGTTCATCGCAGATCCGCCCGGCGAGGGTCTTGGCCACTCGGGGCGACATCCACACGTGCGGGTCCAGTTCGCCCTCGTCGTGGTCGCCATGGTCATGGTCATGGTCATGGCAGGCCGCCCGAAGGCGGTCCAGGCCCTTGGTCAGGTCAACGGCCTTCGGTCCGTCCCGGCGCGAGGCGAGTTTCTCGGCGATACGATGCTCCAGCGGCAGGTCGACGGTCAGCAGCAGGCGGGCCCTCGCCAGGTCGGTCATCTGTCGCGGACTCGGCCAGTACGTGTGAGGGTCCTGACCCGGGGCGACCAGCACGCCGACGGTCAGGTGATCGGCAGCGATGCGCCGGGCAAGATAGGCCACCGGTCCGACTCCGGCGACTACGTCGGCCGCTTCAGTGTGATTTTCACCGCTGCCGCACCCGACGGCCTGAAAGGACGCGGCGAGCAGCAGGAGCACTACGGACAGCGTTCGTGTCATGTTGGACCCTTCAGATCGCGCGGGCGAGCAGTCCCGCTCGCGTGACGACGGTTATAGAAACGCACCGGCGCTAAGTCAATACGCCCGGGCAGGGTGCGATGTTCGGGAGGTGCTTGGGGGGCGCTCCGTGTTTTCGTTCCTTCCACGTTTTGGGGGGGAGCTTGCTCGCCGCGCTTCCTGTCCGATTGGCGCAACGCGTTCATCGCACATCGGCGTCGCAAGCGACGCCGCGCGCGGAGCAAGCTCCGTCGCTTAACGTGGAAGGGACGACAACACGAAGCGCCGGGGTTCTTGCTTCGCTCGGCGGGCGGCCCTAAGCTTGTAATAGAGGCGTGCGAAACATCATTCTGGCATAAGGAACCCGCACGTGGACCTCAGCGTAGCTTATTCACCGTGTCCCAACGACACGTTCATGTTCCATGGCCTGGCGGTCGGGAAACTGACCTGGCCCGGGCTGACGATGGACGTGCACCTGCACGACGTCGAGACGCTTAACCGGATGGCGCTGGACGGTGTGTACGACGTGACGAAGATCTCGTTCCATGCGTATCTCCTGGCCCGTCAGAGATATCAGTTGCTCTCGGTGGGTGCTGCTCTGGGCGACGGCTGCGGGCCTGTCGTCGTGGCGCGAAGCGAGATCGCCCCGAGCGACTGGGGCGCTTGTCGGATAGCCGTCCCCGGCGAACTGACGACCGCCCACCTGCTGCTGCGCCTGGCCATGCCGCAATTCCGCAAACGCCTCTTCGTGCGATATGACCGCGTGATGGACATGGTAGCCGGCGGCCAGGCCGAGGCCGGGGTGATCATTCACGAGGGGCGGTTCCTCTACGACCAGGCCGGCCTGGTGATGCTGGCCGACCTGGGCAGGTGGTGGCAGGACCGCACGGGCCTGCCGATCCCGCTGGGCGGAATCGTCGCGCGCCGCAGCCTGGGCGCCGAGACGATTGACCGCTTCGAGGACCTGCTTCGCCAATCGATTCGCAATGCGACGGACAATCCCGCCGGCACGCTCGACTATGTCCGGCAGCACGCCCAGGAGATGGACGCCGACGTGCTGGACGAGCATATCCGGACGTTTGTCAACGACTACAGTGTGGACCTTGGCACTGACGGTCGGGCCGCGGTGCGGCGGCTGGCCGACCTGGCACGCGATGCGGGGTTCCTCCAATGACGGGGATTCTCGCTGCAACGCAGGCGGAGGCCTCCCCGCTGATCGACGCCCTGGCCGCGACGGGGGTCGCTGGCGAGCCGTTCGCGACGTTCCGGTTCGCGTCGGTCGGCGCCAGGGGCGGCGGCGAGATTGTCATCAGCGGCATGGGGCCGGAGGCGGCGGCTGCCGCAGCGGAGTACCTTGTCGATCGTCGCGGTGCCCAGGTCGTGATCAACGTGGGCGTCTGCGGGGCCCTTGACGAGGACATCGAGCGGGGCGACCTGGTTCGGATTACCGGGATCGTCGATGGCGACCGGGCCGCAGCGGGGGAGCCGGGCCATCCGCTGGTCTGCGGTTCCGGTCCGTGGCGCGACCTGATGCCGCGACGGCTGGCCACCGTTGCTACGCCGCTGTTCGAGCCGGATCGCCGACAGGCCGTCGCCTCTCACGCGGACGTCGTGGACATGGAGGGCCTGGCCGTCGCGCGGGCCTGCGCCGAGTGCGGCGCGACGCTGCACATGCTCAAGGGCGTCACGGACTTCGCCGACGCCGACGGCAGGGACGACATCAAGCGGAACATCGACGCGGTGTCGGCCGATCTTGCCGCCGTTGTGGTCGCGGGACTCTCGCGGCTTGACGTCCCGCGCGGCCCGTGGGCGATGGCGATGCGGTTCGTGAAGATCGAGCACACGGTCTTCAGCCTGCCCCTGCTGCTTGCCGGCGCCTTCCTGGGCGGGGCCGGCGGTTGGCCCGGCGCGTGGGTGCTGATCTGGATCGTGCTCGCCGGCGCCGGCGCCCGGGCGCTCGGCATGGCGATGAACCGGATCCTCGACCGCGACATTGACGCGCGGAACCCGCGGACGGCCGACCGCGAACTGCCCGCCGGGCGGATGACGACCACCCGCGCCTGGTCCGTTGCGGCAGGGGGGCTGGGCCTGTACGTCGGATCATGCGCTGCCCTGGGACCGCTGTGCCTGGTGCTCTCGCCGGTTCCCGCGGTTGTCCTGGGCGTCTACTCGCTGCTGAAGCGTTTCACCAGCCTGTGCCACTTCGGCATCGGGCTGTGCCTGGCCATGGCGCCGCTGGCAGCGTTCATCGCGGCGTCCGGCACGCTGGCCTTCAGCGGCGAGGTGATCCTGCTGGCGATCTTCGCCTTCTGCTGGATCAGCGGCTTCGATATCATCTACGCCCTGATGGACATCGACTTCGACAGGCAGGCCGGCGTGTACAGCATCCCCGCGGCGCTCGGACCCGGCGGGGCACAGTTCGTTGCCGCCTGCGTGCATGCGGCCGCCCTGGGGGCCTTGGTGTGGCTGTGGGTGGTGATCGGCCGGGGGATGGCGTCGGCCGCCGCGGTAGGGACCGCTGCCGCCGCATTCGCCGCCGCCTACTGTCAGAGCATTCCCGTTCACAGGCGGTTCTTCCCGGTTTCCGCGATCGCCGGCATCGCCGGTTCCCTCGTCCCCCTGCTCGGAGGCCTGCCATGACTCTCCAGAAAAAGGGGTCAGGAACCTTTTCTGTAGCGAGTGATGCGTCGGGTGTAGTGCGGCATGGTAAGCAGAAAAGGTTCCTGACCCCTTTTTCTTCATCAGGAGGTATGGGATGAATCTCGTGCTTGCGATAACCGGCGCGACCGGCGTCCACGCGGCCGAACTGTTGGTCGAACGCTCGCCCTGGCCGATCACGCTGGTGGCCAGTCGGTGGGGCAAGGACCTCTGCGCCCGCGAGGGGGTGTCGTTTGACGACTTGGCGTCCCGGGCGGCCGTGGTGGCCGACGACAGCGACCTGGCGGCGGCGATCTCCTCCGGCTCGGTGCCCACCGTCGGCATGGTGGTGCTCCCGTGCTCGGCCGGCACGCTCGGGAAGATCGCCTCGGGCCTGGGCGACTCGCTGATCGCCCGCGCCGCCCACTGTCACCTCAAGGAGCGCCGCCCGCTGATCCTCTGCGTCCGCGAGAGCCCCTGGTCGCTGATCGACCTGGACAACGCCCGCGCTGTCGCGGCCGCCGGCGGCATCATCATGCCGGTCTCGCCCCCGTACTACATGGCCGTGGCCCGCTCGCCCGCCGACGTGACGATGACCGACCTGCTCGGGGCGTACGTCGACCGCGTGCTGGCGATCTTCGGCCATCAGCCCGACCGGACGTGGGAGACCCTCGCGTGAGTTTCGTCGACCTGAGATCGTTTATCGCGCACCTCGAACGCACGGGGCAACTCGTTCGCATCGCCGCCGAGGTTGACCCCGTCCAGGACGTGACGATCATCCAGCATCGCGTGCTGGCCGCCGGAGGCCCGGCGCTGCTGTTCGAACGCGTCAAGGGCTCTCCCTATCGCCTGGTGACGAACCTGTTCGGCACGCCGCGCCGCGTCGAAGCCGCCTTCGGGCGCCCCCCGGGGCAGATCGGGCAAGAGATGGCCGACCTCGCGGAGCGTCTCATGCCGCCGTCCCCGCGGGCGATCTGGCGGGCGCGGAAGTCCCTGTGGCGCGTGCTCCGGGCGCGGCGCCGCACGGTGCGCAGCGGC
Source organism: uncultured Planctomycetaceae bacterium (assembly GCA_964625865.1). Classification (GTDB taxonomy): domain Bacteria; phylum Planctomycetota; class Phycisphaerae; order SM23-33; family SM23-33; genus CAZVEV01. The sequence continues at coordinate 11,963 of CAZVEV010000044.1, forward strand.
CCTGTCATGGAACAGGTCATCGAACCGCCGGCCCTCGACGCCCTGCCGTGCCTGACCTGCTGGCCCCTGGACGGCGGGGCGTTTTTTACCCTGCCGCTGGTCCACACCGCAGACCCCGTTACGAACGTGGGGAACCTGGGCATCTACCGCCTCCAACGATTCGACGGGGCCAGCACGGGCATGCACTGGCAGATCGAAAAGGGCGGGGGCTTTCACTTCAAGCGGGCGTGCGAACTGGGCACGCCCCTGCCGGTCAGCGTCTTCCTCGGCGGGCCGCCCGCCCTGACACTGGCGGCGATCACCGCCTTGCCCGAAGGTGTCGACGAACGCATCCTGGCCGCCTGGATGCTCGGGCGCCCGCTGGACATGATCCACCGAAGCGAAACCGGTCACGATGTCCCCGCCACCGCGGAGTTCGTCCTCGAGGGCCGCGTCGCACCCGGCGACGTTCGCACCGAGGGGCCGTTCGGCGATCACCTGGGCCACTACTCGCACAGCGCTGACTTTCCCGTCTTCCGCGTCGACCGCGTGCTGGCCCGCAAGGACGCGATCTTCCCCGCGACGGTGGTCGGCAAGCCGCCGCAGGAGGACTACTACATCGGCGAGGCCCTGCAGGAGATGACCCTGCCGCTCCTGCGCCTGACGCACCCGGCGGTGAGCAACCTGTGGGCGTATCCCGAGACGGGCTTTCATCCGCTGGCCGTCGCCGCCGTCGACGAGCGATACCCGCGAGAGGCGCTCAAGCACGCGATGGCTTTGCTCGGCTTCGGGCAACTGTCGCTGACCAAGGTGCTCATCGTGGTCGATCGTGACGTGGACGTGCGCGACTTCACGGCCGTCAGCAAGGCGATGTGGGAGTGTCTCGACCCGGCCGAGGGGCTGCACCTGATCGCACCGACGGCGCAGGATACGCTGGACTTCACGGGCCCGGCGATGAACACGGGCTCTCGCCTGGCGGTGCTGGCGGTTCGCGGTCAGGGCCCGCCCCTGCGAACCGATCCGCCCGCCGACCCGCCGCGCGGGCCCGACGTCCACGGGGACATTCTCGGTCTGCGCCGTCTCGGCCCGGCCGTGCTGATGGCCCAGGTCCGTGACAGTGCCGACACCGAAGCCGTCCGCGGCGCGCTGGCCGAGCACCCGGTCTGTCGCGAGTACCTCTTCCACGTTCTGGTCTGGCCCGACGTGCCGATCGACGATACGCGGATGGCGCTGTGGGGCTGGTTCACGCGGTTCGACCCGCTGGCGGACCTTCACCCCGCGCGGCGCGAGGCGGCGGGTAATCGGATGATCCTGCACTTCCCCATCGCCATCGACGCCACGTGGAAGGAAGGCTACCGCAAGCCGGTCGCCTTTGACCACGATCGCGCCGCCCGAGTCGATCGCGAGTGGGACCACTATGGCATCGACCTGTCGGAGAGCGCCTCGTGACCGGGCGGGACTCGCTGATGGCGCCGGAGGACAACCAGCGCATGTTCGACGCGATCGCGCGGCGGTACGACCTGATGAACGCCGTCCTGTCGGTCGGGCTCGATCGCATCTGGCGCCGTCAGGCCGTGGCCGAACTCGCCCCGACCCCTGGCGGACGCTACCTCGACGTCGGCTGCGGCACGGGCGACGTGGGCATCGAGATCCTCCGCCAATGCCGCTCCGCCCGCGTGGTCGGCCTGGACCCCGCCGAGCGGATGCTCGCGATCGCGCGGGCGAAGACAGCGGCGGCCGGCTTCGACGATGCCGTCGCCGAGTTCCAGGCAGGCGATGCGATGGCCCTGCCGTTTGACGACGGCCGGTTCAACGGCGTCGTGACGGCGTTTTGCATCCGCAATGTCGCCGACCGCCTCGCGGCCATGCGCGAGATGCGGCGCGTCTTGCATCCCGGCGGCCGTCTCGTAATCCTCGAGCTGTCCGTTCCGCGCAGCCGGATCCTGGCGGCGGGGCACCGGCTGTACAATCGGTTCGTCGTCCCGCTGGCCGGGCGGCTGATTGCCCGCAGCCCCGATGCATACCGCTACCTCGTCGATTCGGTTGCCGACTTCCCCCGCGCCGACGAGGTCGCCGACATGCTCTCCCGCGCCGGTTTCGCCGGCCCGCGCAGCCGCCCCGTCCACGGGGGAATCGTCACGCTGTTTACAGCCGATCGCGACTGACCGTTCGCCATGCTCGCAAGTGTGGTACAATCCCCCGCGCGACATGAACGAGAACGGTCCAATCCGTCCAGACGCTGACCGGCTGGTCTTCGCGTCGGTCAAGTACGCCAATGCGGCTCCGCTTGCGCACTTCCTGACCGAAGTAGCCCCGAACGTCAGCGTGATTACGGGTCGTCCGGCTGAGCTTGCGGCGTGGCTGGCCGACGGGCGGGCGGATGTGGCGATGGTCCCGGTGGCGGACCTGTTTGCCGACGACGACCTGACGATGGTCGATGGCATCGGCATCTGCGCCGACGGCGAGGTCGGCAGCGTCCTGCTGAAGTGCACCCGTCCGCTCGCGGAGGTTCGCACGGTGGCCCGCGACGCCGCATCGCGGACGTCCAACGCGCTGGCGGAAATCCTGCTGGCCCGCCACCTGAAGATGTCGGTCGAGATGCTGCCCGCCGACGCCCCGGACGCCGATGCCCGGGTGACGATAGGCGACCGCGCGCTGACGGGGCCGCCTGGTCCCGGCGGCGACCTGGACCTCGCGGGTCTGTGGAAGGAGATGACCGGCCTGCCGTTTGTCTTCGCGGTCTGGGCCTACCGCACCGGTCACCCGCAGGCCGAGGTCCTTTCGCGGATCGCGCTGGCCGCCCGCGATGCCGGCGTGAAGGCGGCGGCCGAGTTGGGAGAACTGCATGCCCGTCGGCTCGGGCTCGACGTGTCGCGGTGCGTCGACTATCTCACGCGCGTCGTGCACTATTACGTCAGCCCGCGGGAGATCGAGGCGATGGACCTGTTCCGGACGTTCCTGGCGAAAAAGGGGACAGGCTACTTTTTTCGCGATGAGTCGTGGTCGTCGAAAGAAGACCTTGATGAAAAAAGTAGCCTGTCCCCTTTTTCGCCAAGGATCACCCCCGACGAGGCGCTGGATCTGCTGACGACGGCACCGACCGCGGACCTGATGGCCCGGGCCGACGCGAGCCGGCGCGAGTGCCATGGGCGGCGGGCGTACTTCGTGCACAGCCTGAACATCAACCCGACGAACATCTGCGAGAACCGTTGCGAGTTGTGTGCATACTGGCGCGATCCGGACGACGACGCCTACATCGTGACGTTAGACGAGGCCCGCAGGCGCCTGGAGGCCGCCGGCGGACGCGGCCTGACCGACCTGCACATCGTCGGCGGGCTGAACGAGCAGTTGGACCTGACCTACTACGAAACCCTGCTGCGCGAGTGTCGCCGCCTCGTGCCCGAGGCCCTTGTCCAGGGCATGACGGCGGTGGAGATCGACTACCTCGCCCGACTCGAGGGCCTGCCCCTTGCGGACGTTCTGCGACGGTTGAAGGATGCGGGACTCGGGGCGATCCCCGGCGGGGGGGCGGAGATCTTCGCACCAGACGTCCGTGGGCAACTCTGTTCGAAGAAGATCTCCGGCGAGCGATGGCTGGCCGTCCACGAGCAGGCCCATGCGATCGGCCTGCCGACCAATGCGACGATGCTCTTCGGCCACCTCGAGACACCGCGCGACGTCGTCGATCACCTGCAGCGAATCCGCGACCTGCAGGACCGCACCGGCGGGTTCCAGGCGTTCATCCCACTGCCATTCCACCCTGAAGGGACGCGCATCGACGTCGACCGCGGCCCGGGCGGGTACACCGTGGTCCGCACGATCGCGCTGGCACGGGTCTTCCTGGACAACGTCCCGCACATCCGCGTGCTGGCCAACTACATGGACCCCAAGCTGCTTCACGTCGCCGCATTCTCCGGCGCAGACGATCTCGGTGGGACCAGCCTTGACGAGCGGATCGCCAAGGCAGCAGGCGCCCCGGAAGATCGCCGCGCCGACTCGGTCCGCCGCATGGGCGAGACCGTGGCGGACCTCGGACTGGAACTGGTCCTCGTCAACAGCGCCTACCGGCGAGCGGATGCGCCGTCCGCATCTCCCGCATCGGATAGACAGACCGCGCCGGATGCCTCGTTTGGTGGCGGATCGTCAGATCCGCGTTGTCCCGTCGCCGCGGCGGGACCGAACGCTACGGTCCGTCCGACGACAGACGCGGACGATGTTTCGCTCGTCGCGGTGCGACGAGAGCGGCGATCTGACGATCGCCCGCTACACACCTTCGTTGAGACGGCGTTGTCCAGCGCCGACGCAGGCGAGCGATTGAGCGCCGCTGATGCGGTAACGCTATTCGATGGCGCCCCGTTCCAGCGTCTCGGCGCGCTGGCGCACCGGCGTCGACTCGCCGCCGCGCCGCCGGACCGCGCCACGTTCGTGATCGACCGCAACATTTCGCTGACCAATGTCTGCGAGAGCGGCTGTCGCTTCTGCGCGTTCCACGTGGGACCCGGTTCGGGCGAGGCGTTCACGCTGTCGATTGACGAGGTCGTCGCCAAGGTCGACGAGGCCATCGCCGCCGGGGCCACCCAGGTCCTCGTTCAGGGCGGGCTGAACCCGGAGTTGGACCTGGCGTTCTACGAACGGATGCTGTCAGCGATCAGGGCCTGCGGCGAGATCTGCGTGCATTGCCTCTCGCCCACGGAGGTGCATTACCTCGCGGGCCGCGAGGGCCTGTCGGTCCGGGACACGCTCGGGCGTCTGCGGGCGGCCGGGCTGGACTCGCTGCCCGGCGGGGGAGGCGAGATCCTCGTCCCCGACGTGCGACGGCGCGTCAGCCCGCGCAAGATCGGCACCGAGGCCTGGCTGGACGTGATGGAAACCGCACACTCTCTGGGCATGCCCACCACGGCGACGATGGTGTACGGCCTGGGCGAGACCACCGAGCAACTCATCGAGCACCTGGTCCGCATTCGCGACCTGCAGGGCCGCACGGGGGGCTTTACGGCGTTCATTCCGTGGAGCTATCAGCCGGCCAACACGCAGATGCCCCTGCCCCCCCGGACGGGTGTGGACTACCTTCGCGTGGTCGCCATCTCCCGACTCGTGCTGGACAACGTTCCGCACATCCAGGCCGGCTGGGTTACCGAGGGGCCCGACCTGGCGCAGTTGGCCCTGTCGTTCGGCGCCGACGACTTCGGCGGCGTGCTGATGGAAGAGCGGGTCGTCCGAGCGGCCGGCGCCTCTTACACGATTGCAGTCGACCAGGTCGTCTCGCTGATCCGCGAAGCAGGCTTCACCCCCGTCCAGCGGACCACGCAGTACGACACGGTCCGTGTGTACGACTGACCCAGCGGCGCACCAGCACCTCGGCCAACGCCCATAAACGCCTCTGGCCGCCCTCGGCCGGGCGAAACACCCCCTTACCCCCTCCGACCGTCCGATCATCGCTTAGGCCGCGGCCTCGTGCGTTCTAGAGGGTCTGGCTGAGCACGGCAGGCGCCGAGGTAGGGCGTGCAACTTGTTGCACGCGAAACGGAGTCGCATCCCTCCCGCGTGCAACGAGTTGCACGCCCTACGTCCTACGTGTCGTCGGGCTCCATGAAGTACTTCATCGAGACCTTCTTGAACTCGGTGGTGGAGAACAGCACGTCGTAGTCGTCGATGTGGTGTTCGGCGGCGAGGTCGGCGGCCAGGGCGCGGACGGCGGCTTCGTCGCGGCCGTGGATCATGCCGAACAGCGTGTAGGGGAAGTCCTCCAGGGCGGGGCGGTGGTAGCAGTGCGATATCTCGGGGCGCTCGGCCAGCTTGTAGCCGATCGCATCGATACGGTCGGGCGAGACGCGGTACACGCTCATACCGTTGGCGCTGAAGCCGAGGCGCTGGTGGCGGACTACGGCGCCGAAGCGGCGAATCACGCCCGCCTCGCGCCAGGCGACAATCTGCTCGATCACGCGGTCGACGGGCCAGCCAAGCTCGGCCGCCACGTCATTGAACGGCTCACGCGTCTCGGGCAGCGATGCCTGCAGCAGACGGACCAGGTGCTTCTGCTCGTCAGAAAAGGGGTCAGGAACCTTTTCTCTAGCGGGGTCGCTGCTGCCACATGCGGGGCTTCCCGAGAAAAGGTTCCTGACCCCTTTTCTGACCCCGTCGGTCATGTCGAAGTTCACGCGGATCTTGTAGACCGTCAGGGCCGGCAGGGAGAAGAATGCATCGATGCCCGTGCGGTCCCGCAGGTCCGCGAGAATCTCTTCAACGCGGGCCTCGGACGGCGCCGTCAGGGTGAACCACAGGTTGTACGCGTGCTCGCGACGGTAGTTGTGCGTCACGCCGTGGATCTCGCTGACCGTAGCGGCGACGGCGTCCAATCGCTCGGCAGGGATGCGTGCGGCAACGAGGGTCGACCAGTAGCCGAGTCGTTTCGAGTCGAAGACCGCGCCGAGACGGCGGATGGCGCCCGAGTCGCGCATGCGGGAGACGCGCGCAGCGACGTCGTCGGCACCGGCGTCGAGGCGCTCAGCCAGGTCGTCGAACGGACGGGGCGTAACGGGGAAGTCCGTCTGAATGACCGACAGGATTCTCTTGTCGAGGTCATCCATCGTCGCAAAAATGGGGACAGTCACCCTTTTTCCTTCCGCAGAACCCGCGTTGTTTGAAGGTGGGTGTGAGGAAAAAGGGTGACTGTCCCCATTCTTGCGGGGCTGGTAGAGGCAGAACGGTTCCTCGGCCAGGTAGTCGCCCGTGAAGGCAAAGGCGCGGGCGCGGCACCCGCCGCAGACCTTCCCGTACTCGCACCGCCCGCACCGTCCGTGGTATCCCCGGATGTCGCGCATCTGGGCGAAGACCTCTGACTCGTCCCAGATCTTCTTGAAGTCGAGCCCTTCGGCCCGTACGTCACCGCAGGGCGTGTCGAGGAACCCGCAGATCTGGACGATTCCGCGGTGCGAGATGAACGCAAACGACTGGCCGCCCATGCAGCCCTTGACCACGTGGCGAGAAAAGGGGACAGGCACCTTTTCTCTCGTGGACTCTGCGTTGTCGGAAGGGCTCTCTGGTGAGAAAAGGAGCCTGTCCCCTTTTCTCGCTTGGCGGAGGATTCGCTGGTAGTGCGGGGCGCACGTGACGCGGATGGCAATGTCGTCGCGCTGCTGCTGCGTCGCGAACCAGCGAAGCGTCTGCTCGTATTGGGCGGCGGAGATCTCCTGGTTGGCAAGATCCTTGCCCCGGCCGGTCGGTACGAGAAGGAACGGGTTGAACACGCCGGCGCCGAGTTCGATCGCCAGGTCGAGAATCGCTGGAAGCTCGGCCAGGTTGTGCTGCGTGATCGTCGTGTTGATCTGGAACTCGAGTCCGGCTCGCTTGGCTGCTTCGAGGCCGCGCATGGATCCGGCGAACGCGCCGGGCACGCCGCGGAAGGCGTCGTGGCTCTCCGCGGTGGCCCCGTCGATCGAGATCGAGATGTGTGTGATGCCCGATTCGCGGATCTTCGCCGCCGACTCGTCATCGATCAGCGCCCCGCAGGGCGCCATCACGGTCCGCAGTCCGAGCGAGGTCGAGTGGGCGGCGATCTCGTAGATATCCGGGCGGAGCATGGGCTCCCCGCCGGTGAGGATGATGATCGGCTTGGCGAACGAGGCGATATTGTCCAGCAGGCGGAAGCACTCGTCGGTGGACAGTTCGCCCTCGTACGGTTCACACCGCGCCGCGGCGCGACAGTGCTTGCAGGCGAGCATGCACGATCGCGTGACCTCCCACGCGATGAGGCGCGGAGAGAAAATAGGGACAGTCACCCTTTTTCCTTTGGCAGTACTGGTGCTGTCGGAAGCTGGGTGTGAGGAAAAAGGGTGACTGTCCCTATTTTCTTCCATCAGTCCTCGTCCTCCGGCAGATCGCCGCTGATCTCTTCGTCGGTGAGATAGCAGGCCGGGTCGCACGCCCACAGGTCGCCGACGGCCGCCTCGGCGCGAACGCGGAAGTTGCCTCCGCACATCGGCAAGAAGCGGCACGTGGCGCAGCGTCCCTTGACGTGCGGGTACTTGTTCTTGAGCTTGGCCATCAGCGGGTTCGACAGGTCCGTCCAGATTTCCGAGAAGGGGCGCTCCGCCACGTTGCCGAACGTCACGTGACGCCAGAACTGGTCCGCGTGCACCGCACCGTCCCACGAGACGCACCCGATGCCGTTGCCCGATGAGTTCCCGCCGTTCATTCGCAGCAGCTTCAGCACGTCTTTCGCACGCTCGGGATCCTCGCGGAGCTTCCGCAGGTACAGGTAGGGCCCGTCGCAGTGGTTGTCGACGGTAAGCACTTCCTTCGGCTTGCCCCGCGCGTGCAGGTCAGCCGTCCGGTCGATTATCATGTCCACCACGCGACGCGTCTCGGCGTGGTCGAGGTCTTCTTCCATCAGCTTCGTGCCGCGACCGGCGTAGACCAGGTGATAGAAGCACACGCGCGGAATGTTCTCGTCTTCCAGCAGCGTGAAGATCTCCGGGATGTCCTGGGCGTTTCGCTTGTTGATCGTAAACCGCAAGCCGACCTTGATGCCGGTCTCCAGACAATTCCGGATCCCCGCCAGCGCCTCGTCGAATGCGCCCTGGTGGCCGCGGAACTTGTCGTTCGTCTCGCGCATGCCGTCCAGCGAGACGCCCACGTAGCTCAGGCCGATGTCCTTCAGGCGAGCGGCCATCTCGCGCGTGATCTTCGTGCCGTTGGTCGATATCACTGCCCGCATGCCCAGCGAGACGGCGTACTGGGCCAGTTCGAACAGGTCGTGACGCAGCGTCGGCTCGCCGCCGGAGAAGAGGATCACCGGCGCGCCGAACTGGGCGAGGTCTTCGATCAGGGCTTTGCCCTGTTCGGTCGTCAGCTCGCCGGGATAGTCCTTGTCGGCCGAGTGCGAATAGCAGTGGACGCATTTCAGGTTGCAGCGGCGCGTGCAGTTCCAGACGACCACGGGCTTCTTGTCGGTGGAGAATTGCAGCAGGTGGCTGGGCAGGTCCTTGCTCGCCGCGCCGTAGCGTAAGACATCGGACGGTTCCACCGTCCCGCAGTACAACTTTGATATTCCGATCATCGGGTCTCTTTCTCGGGGTGTGAGCCTTCCTTCACCAGTATAGCTTCTACCAGGCCGGGAATCGTGTGTGAATCGGCTTCGATGTCCGGCTCGAAGCCGGCCTCGGCCAGCGTGGCCGTCGTCATGGGTCCGATGCTGGCCAGTCGCACGTCGGACGCTCGCACCGCGTCAGGGTCGACGACGTTGAAGAAGTTCTTCACCGTCGAGGAACTGGTGAAGGTGATCCAGTGGACGTCGTTTCCGCCAAGCATGTCCGTGACCCGCTCGGCACCCGCGCCGTCGGGCACGGTGCGATAGGCGGTCACTTCCGTCACGTCCGCGCCATGGGCGGCCAGTGCCTCGACCATCGCCGGCGGGGCGATGTCGGCCCGCGGGCAGAGGATCTTCACACCGTCCAGGTCCTCGGCGGCGGACAGGGCTTTGACGATCTCGGTCGAGACGAACTTCTGCGGTTGCAGGTCGGGCCTCAGGCCGAAGTGGCCCAGTCGCGCCGCGGTGGCCGGGCCTATCGTGCACAGCTTGTTCGCGTGCAGGGCGCGCGAGTCGAGCCCCGCGCGGGCCAGTGCATCGAAGAAGCCGTCCACGCCGTTGGCGCTGGTGAAGATGATCCAGTCGAAGTTCGCCGCGCCGGCGGCTGCCGCGTCCAGCGGGGCCGGATCGGTCGGCGGCTCGATGCGGATGGCGGGCATCTCGACGGCGTCGGCGCCGAGCGATTCCAGCCGCGCGCTGAGTCTCGACGCCTGCGAGCGGGCCCGCGTGACGACGATCCGCCTGCCGAACAGCGGACGGGCCTCGAACCAGTTGAGCTTCTCGCGCAGCGAGACGACCTGCCCGATCAGGATGATTGACGGCGGGGTGAAGCCGGCCTCGACGGCCTTGTCGGGCAGGTCGGCGGCGGTGGCCGTCAGCACGCGCTGACGCGAGGTCGTGCCCCAGCGAATGATCGCCGCCGGCGTGGTCGGGTCCAGCCCGCCGGCGACCAGGTTCTCGCAGATCGGCGCCAGGTTCCGAACGCCCATGTAGAACCCCAGCGTGCCTTTCCAGCGGGCCAGGGCCTCGTAGTCCAGGTCCGAGCCGTCCTTGTCGGGCGTTTCGTGGCCGGTGATCAGTCCCAGGTTGCTCGCGAGTTTGCGATGGGTCACCGGGATTCCCGCGTACGCCGCCGCCGCCACACCCGCGGTGACGCCCGGGACGACCTCAAAGTCGATCCCCGCGGCGACCAGGTCCAGCGCCTCCTCGCCTCCGCGTCCGAAGACGTACGGATCGCCGCCCTTGAGTCGCACGATGGTGGCCCCCTCGCTCGCCCGTGCAACCAGCAGGTCGTTAATCTCCTCCTGCTTGAGCGTGTGGGCGCCCGCCTTCTTGCCCACGTAGATCAGCTCCGCGTCCTTCCGGGCGCAGGCGAGCAGGCGGGGGGAGGCGAGGTAATCGTAGATGACGATGTCCGCCCGGGCGAGCAGTTGCCTGCCGCGAACCGTAATCAGGCCCGGATCGCCCGGGCCCGCGCCGACAAGGTATACGCATCCTTTGCTCACGTGGTGTGCTCCTGTGGCCCGTCGGGGGGGGGTGATGCGATGTCGTTGAGGATGTCCATGCAGCCGGCTTCGCGGAGTGCGGCGGCCAGGGCGCGGCCGAGGGGCTTGCCGTCTTCCACCTCGCCGGTTGGCATGCTCAGGGCGCGTTGCAGCAGTTGCTGACCGTCGAGCGAGGCCACCATGCCGTTGATCTCGAACGTCGCTCCGTCGTCGGCAAGGCGAGCGTAGGCGCCGAAGGGGGCCTGGCAGCCGCCGCCGAGGTCGGCGAGGAACGTCCGCTCAGCCGTCACGGCCGCTCGGGTTGTCGCGTCGTTCAGCGGGGCGAGCAGGTCGGCGAGAGCCTGGTCGCCGTCGCGGATCTCGATCCCCAGCGCGCCCTGCCCGCACGCGGGCAGGAACGCAGCCGGGTCCAGCCGCGCCGCCGAGCGGTCCAGCAGGCCCAGACGCTTGAGTCCCGCGCGGGCCAGTATCGTAGCCGCCGCGTCGGATTCATCGAGCTTTCGCAACCGCGTCGCCACATTGCCACGAACGGGCCTGATCTCCAGGTCGGGGCGGGCCGCAAGCAGTTGGGCCGTTCGTCGCAGCGAACCGGTAAGTACCGCGGCGCCGCGAGGCAGGCGAGAGAAAATAGGGACAGTCACCCTTTTTCCTTCGGTCGTTTCGGTGTTATCGAGGGCGGAGTCGGAGGAAAAAGGGTGACTGTCCCTATTTTCTCTGTCCCCTCTTCTCGCGACCAGCATGTCGGCGGGGTCTTCGCGCGGGGTCACGGCGGCCAGGGCGAGGCCCGGCGGCAGGGCGGTGGGCAGGTCTTTGAGGCTGTGGACGGCAAGGTCAACGGTCCCAGCCAGCAGGGCCGACTCGATCTCCTTGGTGAACAGCCCCTTGTCGAGCATCTTGTGCAGGGGCGTTTCCAGGGCGCGGTCGCCCTTGGTCTGGACGACCGTCAACTCGACGTCGAGCCCGTCGTGGGCCGCCAGCAGGCCGTCGCGGACGTGATTCGCCTGCCACAGCGCCAGGTCCGACCCCCGCGTGCCGATCACGATCCGCTTCATTGGGCCTCCTCGTCCAGTTCGTCCAGGTTGAACATCCGGCGGATCGTATCCACGGCGGCCAGTTGGTCGCTCGTGCGGGCCTGCTCGGCCAGCTCCTTAAGGTATGCGATGGGCCGGTGGAGCATCTTGCTGCACAGCCCCTTTGTGAACGGGTCGAGCTGCGCGCGGTCGTCCTCGGTGAACTTGCTGCCGTATCGTTTGATCTCGGCTTCCCGGAGCATGTCGAACCGCCGTTGGAGCAGGGCGATGGTTGCGGCGGCCTGTCGCGAGTCGTGCCACGCCACGAACCTTGCGACCTCCTGGTCGACGATCGCTTCAGCGCGGGGGATCTCCTGCCGGCGGCGCTGGATGTTCTGGGCAACTACGCGATCGAGATCGTTCAGGTTGTACAGGAAGACGTTCGGCATCTCGCCGATCGCGGGCTCCACGTCGCGGGGGACGGCGATGTCGACGATCAGCAGGAGTCGGGATCGCTTTCGGATGCTCGGGCCGACCGACGCCATCGTCAACACGGGCTCGGGCGAGCCGGTCGAGCAGATCACCAGGTCGACGTCATCGAGCACGGCGGGGATCTCCGTCAGTTCGATAGCGCGGGTCTGCGGAGCAAAAACAGGGACAGTCACCTCTTTCCCCTTTTCGGGAACCGTACCGTCTGAAGAGGAAGGTCGGGAAGGGGGAAAAAGGTGACTGTCCCTGTTTTTGCTTCGCCTGCGCGAACGGGCGGGGCATTGCCCGGCAGGCGCCGGCTCGTCCGCCTCGTCCGGCTCTCGGCCAAGCTGCTCGGCGAGGTGTTCGGCCCGCTCGAGCGTGCGATTGGCCACGATCAGTCGTCCAACGCCGGGCGCAAGGAGTCGCCGGGCGGCCGTCTCGGCCGTCTGGCCCGCGCCGACGACCAACACGGTCTTGTCGCCCAGGTCGGCAAACACCTGCCCCGCCAGGTCCACCGCCGTCTGGGCCACGCTGGCCGAGCCGCGCCCGATCTGCGTCTCGCTGCGCGTCCGCTTGCCCACGCGAAGGGCCGCGTGAAGCAGCTTGTTCAGCAGGAACCCCGCCGTGCGGGCCTCCAGGGCCTGGTGATACGCCGCCCGGACCTGCCCCAACACCTCGTGCTCGCCGACGACCTGCGAGTCCAGCGCCGCGGCGACGCGGAACAGGTGCGCGACGGCAGCCGGTCCGTCGTGACGATAGAACGCCCCCGCGTCGTCCTGAAGAGCCTCGCCTTTCAGCCGACCGATGTGTTCGAGCACGTGGGCCGTCGCGTCGGTCTCGGCGCGGGAGACGAAGTAGATCTCCGTGCGGTTGCACGTGTCGATCACGAGGGCCTCTTCCAGCATGCTCTCGCCGTGCACCGTGCGCAGGAACCGCCCCGCCAGCTCGCCGGTCAACGCGAACCGCTCACGCACCTCTACGGGCGCCGTGTGGTGATTAATGCCGATTACCGACAGATCCATGCCGTGTGATCCACGCTCAATGCCTATCAGGACAACGCAATGCTCACTACCAGGTACGCCATAACCACCACGAATCCCGCCATCGCGATGGCCGAGACGCGAACCAGCGACCACCTGGCCAGCCAACGCCCGATCACGCCGGTGACGCATATCAGCCACGACAGCGAACTGATAGCGATCTTGAAGGCGATCTTGGTCTCCATCGGCTGGCCGGCCGGTCGGTGGGCAAACGTCATCGCCCCGGTGGCCATCGCGATCGTCATGAAGACCAGGCCCACCAGCAGGGCGTGCCAGCTCATCCCGCCCAGCAGGTCCAGCGGGGGCAGGCGGTCGAACAGGAAGCCCAGGCGATGCTGCTTGAGGTTCCGCTGGCCGACGAGGTACAGCAGGCCGTACAGGGCGGCGAAGCTCATCGCCGTATACGCCAGGTACGCCGGCAGGATGTGCAGCCAGCCCATGTCCCCCGGGCTGCCCGTCGGCTCCGAGGCGAGCAACTGGGACGCGGTGTACTGGCAGAGGAAGATCAGGAGGAACACGAACACGCCCGCCCGCCGGTCGCGGGTGGAGGCCTCGACCACCCAGTACACTACCGCTGACGACAGGGCCACCAGCGAGAGGACCTCGGCGTTGGTTTCCAGCGGCGGGCCGCTCAGGTGTACGCCCCGGAGAACCAGATACGCCGCGTGGAGGACAATGGCCACCGGCACGCCCCAGTTCCGCGCGTGCGTTCGCGTACGGAGGATGAAGGTGGCGCCGTAGTCGATCGCCAGTCCCATGTAAATCAGCGGCAAGAGCCACTCCGCGACAGCCAGCAGCATATCCATCGTCGTTCTCCTGGACTCAGAGCGTCCGGAGCAATGGTGCACCAGCAGTCGCGTGGACCCGCGCCCGGACGGTCGCCATTATGTATAACTCACCGGTCTGTCGCAATGCACCTCGCCCGTCGGTGGTGGCGACGCGGCGTAGACACGACGCGATTGCGCAAAAAAAATGGGCGAGACACGGTGTGCTCGAGGCCGTGTCATCGCCCTTCGCCTTTGTAGAGACCCCTTTGCAGGTAACCGGCCACAGCGGCCCTGGAGGAGGAGGGGCCAGAGCCTGCCGAGGGTGCTCACTCCCTTCGGCATCGTGGCGAGCGTAAGTCTCTACAGCGTGTGGTCCCCGGATGCGCTGTCGCCCAATGGTGGGGGGGCGGTTACCGGCACGATGGTGCTCATTCCATTCGCCGGGCGCATGTTAAGGCGAGGTCCACAGGTTCAGCTCATCGCATTGATCGCCGATCCCCCCCGAGGGGTACCGGCGCGGCGTTTCGCTGGAATCTCGCTGCGTATCAGGATGTCAATCAGGCGGTTGCCCGACACTCCGCCACCGACGGACAGCCGGCGCGCCTCAGGAAAATACGGCGTCGAGCAGAGCAATAGACCACCGCGCGGTTCACGGTGAACCGCCGTCATTCCATACATCGGGCAGGCCCGGGCGAAAACATGAGAGAAAGATCGCGTCGGTCCGAGATTCCTCTTCGGGACGACGGGATGAAGACCTGACAGGTCTCTACGGACGTGCAGTTCGCGCCCTGACAAGACGAGCAAACGCCCACGGGCTCCGCCCGTGGGGTGTCCGCGAACGAGACATGGATCTCCGCGAGACGAATTCCGCAACGCGCCTTGGCGCGTTACGGTGGAAACACAGGTCATCGTTCCACGACACCCCACAGGCGGAGCCTGTGGGCGTTTGACTGCTTCCACAGCGCTGAGCGATCGATATTGCGATACGCAACCGGGCGGGCGGGGCGTATAATGCGCCGGCATTACGGGAAAGGATATGTGACGATGCGATTTACGAAGATGCACGGTGCGGGCAACGACTACGTTTACGTCGACTGCTTTGATCAGCCCGTCGACGACCCGGCGGCGGTGGCGCTGGCGGTCAGCGACCGCCATTTCGGCATCGGCTCGGACGGGCTGATCCTCGTCATGCCCAGCGACGTCGCCGACGTCCGCATGCGGATGTTCAACGCCGACGGCTCGGAGGCCGAGATGTGCGGCAACGGCGTGCGGTGCGTGGCGAAGTACGCCTACGACCACGGCCGGACCGGCGCCAACCCCATGACCGTCGAGACCTGCGGGGGGATAAAGACCATCGACGTGATCCTCGGGTCCGACGGCAAGGTGGCGCGGGCGACGGTTGACATGGGCCCGCCCGTCCTGGTTCCGGCGGAAATCCCCGTCCAGTATGACGGCGAGAGGGCGATCGACATTCCGCTGGACGCCGCTGGCGAGCAGTACCGGGCGACCTGCGTGTCGATGGGCAATCCGCACGCGGTGATCTACGTTGACGACGTCGATGCGGTCGACCTCGAGCGGGCGGGGGCGGTCCTTGAGACGCACGAGGCCTTCCCGCAGCGCGTCAACGTGCACTTCGTGCAGGTCTACCACGACGGCGAGGTGGTCATGCGCACGTGGGAGCGCGGCAGCGGGATCACGCTGGCGTGCGGGACGGGGGCGTCGGCCGTCTGCGTCGCCGGCGTGCTGACCGGGCGAAGCGGGCGCCAGGTCCTGGCCCACCTGCCCGGCGGCGATCTGACCCTCGAGTGGCGCCAGGACAACGATCACGTCTACATGACGGGCCCGGCGGCCGAGGTCTTCACCGGCCAGTGGCCCGCGGTTGACTGAACGAAAGGAGTCCGTGATGAGTCTCTTTGGTTCGATGGCGGGGATGTCGATGGCCGCCAGGGCCGCATCCGACCGCGCCGCGACGCGTGCCAGCGGTGCGGCGGCCGCCCGTGACGCCCAGCAGGAAGTGCGACATCTCGAAGGGCGTCTCGACCGCCTGACGCTGGTGTGCATGGCCCTGTGGGAACTGCTCAAGGAACGGGGCGAGTTGACGGAGGAAGATCTCGCGACGAAGGTCCGCGAGATAGACCTCCGCGACGGGGTGGCCGACGGGAAGGTCACCAAGCAGATCAAGCACTGTCCCAAGTGCGACCGCGTGATGTCGCCGAGGCACCAGGCGTGCATGTACTGCGGCGCGGTGGACCTCCACGTCACGCCCTACGATTCCCTGCTCCCGGGGTTTCGTCACTGCCGCGCGATGATCAACAGCGAGTCGCTCTGGGGGGGCGTGAAGGGGGAGAACGCCAGGTCGCCGAACGTCTCGATGCTGCCCAGGCCGTGACGGGCCAGGGCCGTGGTCAGCTCGTCGGCGAAATACGGGCGCAGTTCCGTGCTGCTCAGTTGCGTCTGGGCGTCGTTGTCTTCCCATTCGATCTCGAGGATGTTGAATCGCACGCGCCCCGGGAGGAAGTCGTAGAACCGGAGATACTCGGTCTGGCCGCTGCGCGTCGTGCCGATGATGCGTTCCTTCTCGGTGACGATGCGGACGTAGTTCAGCAGGTGCAGTACGAGCACGCCGTCGGGGGCCAACACCGCCGCCATGCCGGCCAGCGCGGCGTCCAGGTCGTCGTCTTCAAGCAGGTGGGGCAGCGAGTTGCCCATGCACAGCACGGCGTCGCGGGGACCCTCGACGTGTTCGGCCAGTTCCTGCATCGGCGCACAGATCCACCCGGCCTGCAGGCCCCTGTCCTCGGCGGCCGCCCGGGCGCGGTCGAGCATGCCGGCCGACAGGTCCACCCCGGCAACGTCGATCCCACGCCTCGCCAGCGCCAGGGCGTACAGCCCGGTTCCGCACGCGGCGTCGACGGCGGACCGCACGGTGAACCGGCGCGTCAGTTCGTCGACGAAGGCGGCGGCGGTTTCCTCGCGTTCGGCGGCGGCGGTTATGGTGTCGTAACTGTCGGCGAGGTCGTCGTAGAATCCCATGGCATTGTCCTGCTGGTCCCGGTTGAATGGGAGAGTGTATGCGATGGGCTTCGGCGTCGCAAGCGGCGCCGCATACGGAAGAACACGTCGCGTGTTCCTCAGTTTGGCGTGTGACACAGGGCAATCGCATCCAAACTCTTGGTCGAAGAATTGTTCGAAACACAGAACAAACAAGAGAGAGAACAACAGAAGACACAGCAACGGCCTAGCCGCAGATTACGCAGATTCGGGCGTGGTTCAAAAGGGCCTGATTTAGGGTAACACTTTGGAGGGATTGTCT
>CAZVEV010000045.1:0-28930 GCA_964625865.1 uncultured Planctomycetaceae bacterium
CCGGGCTGTTGGCCGGGCTGCTGTCCCGGTTGTTGACCAGCCTGCTGTCCGGGCTGTTGCCCGGGTTGCTGACCCGGTTGCTGCCCGGGCTGTTGGCCGGGCTGCTGGGCTGCTTGCTGATCAGGCTGCTGGCCCGGTTGCTGGCCGGCGTTCTGCGGGTCCCGCTGGCCGGGCTGGATCGCATTGGGCGGGTCGTGCTGCCCCTGCTGCGCGGCGTCGTGCGGGTCCTGCTTCGGAGCGTTGGGAGGGTCCTGCTGTCCCTGCTGTTGGGCGTCGGCGGGGTCCTGCTTGCCTTGCATCGCGTCGGGATTCGCCCCCTGCTGGGCGTCGTCGGGCTTTGCGGCCGGGTCATTCTGCCCACCGACGGGCACATCCTCGCCCCCCCGGACGGGGTCTTCGGCGCCGGGATCCTGCCCGTCGGGCTTACCCGCAGCGGGGCCGTCGGCCTCCTTGGCGGCGGCGGGGTCATCGGCTCCGGCGTCGGCGGCGGCGGGCTCGACGGCATCGGCCTCCAGGGCCTGCTCGAGGATATCCAGGTCCTTGGCGTCGTTGTGGGCCAGTTCCAGCAGTTCCTCGACGGCGGCATCGGCGGCGGCATCGACCATCGCGTCGGGATCCGGCGGCTGGTTCTCTCCGTCAGCGGCCACCTCGTTCACCTGCCCGTCGTCGGCCCCCTCGCCGCCGTTGTCCTCGTTGCCCTCGTCGCCCTTGCCGGCGTCCGCGATCTGCTGGATGGGCGGTGCGATCAGCAGTTCGAAGCTTCTGCTATGGCCCTGCTGCCCGTCCAATGGCCTGAAATCGCGTGCGGTGACGTGGCACAGGAGGCGTCGCCTTTCCGGCCCGAGGCGCCGGGCGGGCAGGGACAGCTCGAACAGCTTGCTCCGTACCCCGGGCTCTTTGAACTCCTCCAGCGGAATCCGCCGCTCTTCCACGCCGTCGGTGACCACCAGGACCATGTCCCTGAGCCCGAAGTCATCGGTCGCCTCGCCCGCGAGGTTCAGCGAGTCGTTGGGCGCGAGCCTGACCAGCCCCACCGGTTCGATCAGGCGGACCTGCGGCTTGGTGTCCGCGAGCGTCTTGACGTCGTACCAGATCGACTCGTGCCGGACCAGCGGATGCACGCCGCGGTACTCGATGCGATACCGGTCAGCCCGTTCGATGCTGAATCGCGGAGCGGCCATCGTTCGCCCGGCCACGCTCAGCTTGATGTTGTCCTGCGGGGATTTGGCGAAAACCAGCCACGCGTTGTCGACCGGCAGGTTGGCCTCGGCGCGGATGGCCACCTGCGTGCCGGGGCTGTGGTCGTCGGCGGCCAGGCCCTCGATGTTCGGACTGCCCCCCGTCGTCCCCCGCCCGGTATATCGCGGCCAGGTCAGGCGAACGTCGGTAATCTTGAGCATCGGCGCCGGCAGGACAATCAGGTCGCGCTGGACCTCGGCATCGCCGCAGCGGATGCGGAACCTGACGTCGCCGTCGGCCGCCGCCGCCGAGGGCCAGTGGGCCCGGAACGTCGCCGCCTCGCCCTCGACCGGGCCGTCAGCGCGGGCCATCGTCATCTGGTCCACGTCGCGCAGCCAGGTCCGCCCGCCGTCGCGCGAGATGCTCAACACGGCGTCGCTCTCGCCGCTGCCGGTGATCTCCGCGCGGAAGTCGACGGCTTGTCCGGTCAGCACGACCGTGCCCGCCGGCGGGGCCACCTCGACGATCTGCGTCTTGCGCGGGGCCGCCACCGAGTCGTCACCCAGCGCGCGGACCACCGACGGCCAGATGCCTTTCTGCGCGACCAGGCAGTACCCCATGAACGAACCGACGGCGACGGCACACAGGATGCCGCTGAGCCTCAGCCGTCGCGTGGCCACCGAGGCCTCGACGTCGGCGTGAGCGACCTCTGAAGCCGCCCGCCGCTTAATCGCTTCCAGGGCGGCGGCCACCGTATGATCGTCCTTGCCCAACTGCACCGCGGCGGTCAGGTCGTTCCGGAATTCGGGGTTGGCCTTCTCGATCAGGCGCGTGACGTACAGGTCGTTGATACGCCTGGCCAGTGGCACGATCACCATCAGGGTCAGCAGGACGATCTCGCTGAGGATGAACCCCCATCGCAGGTAGAACCGGGAGACCGCGGGCAGGCCCCCGCCGATCAGGTGGTCGCCCAGGACGGCGCCCAGCAGGAACAGCCCGGCCACCGTGAGCATCAGCAGGACCGCGCTGCCGATGCCGAGCATGCGGATTCGCCCCTTGGTGATGCGGATGGCATATTCGAGAAACAGGCCGCTCTTGGCGCCGCTGGGCCCGTCAATGGCGGGAATATCCATGGTCTGTTGTCCTCGAGTGCACACACTCCCCGTCACCCGGACGTCTGGGCAGTTCGGGCGCGCGGACTCACGTACACTGGATTGCCGTCACACTATTATACAAACCCGTGCGCACAAAAGCAGCGTGTGTTTACATCCATACTTCTGACGCGCGGGGCGCGCAGGAGTTCCCCCGCAATCGCGGATCGTCAATCTAAGATCTAAGATCTGAAATCGCTTCATCCCAGCCCGTGTCGTGTGGGCGTCAGGCGGAACTGGTCGGCGGCTGTCTCGGCCTGGTCGACTATCGCGACCCCCGCGTCGACGAGGTCCGACCAGTGGGCCTGGTTGAACACGCAGCCGGGGTCCCCGGCGTGAAGTTGGCCGAAGTAGGCGTCGGCCCGCGCGCGACAGCCGCCGCAGTAGTTCTTGAACGCGCAGACCTCGCAGTGGTGCAGGCGGCGGTCGCGGTCGTTCAGCACGTCCCAGAAGACGCTGTTGCGGAAGATGTCGATGAACGGGGCCTCGCGCACGTTGCCCATCACGCGATGAGGCAGGTAGACGCAGGGCGTCACGTTGCCGTTCGGCTCGACGCAGACGTATGTCCGTCCGGCCCCGCAGCCGCCGAGGTACTTGGCCACCACGCGGGCCTTGACGCCGCTGCCGGCCCCCGCGTGGCTGCAGGCGGCCCGCCCGGTCTCCAGCGCCGCCCCGGCCAGGCAGACCCGCCCGAGTTGCGGGGCCGTCGAGATCACCCCCATGCCGCCTTCCTGCATCTTGGCGTTCAGGACGGCCAGCAGGTCCTCACGCTGGGCGGGCGTGATATCGCCCGACACCATCTTGAGCCCGCGCCCGACGGGGATGAAGTTGAAGTGCGCAAAGCACGATGCGCCGAGGTCTTCGGCGAAGGCGAGCATGTCGCGCACCTCGCCCACGTTGCCCTGGTGAACGCACATCGCAATGCCGAGCCGCAGCCCCTCGGTGGCCGTCACGTTCCTGGCGCCGGCCACCGCACGATCCCACATGCCCGCAACCCCGCGAAACGCGTCATGGCGGGCCGGGTCCACCGAGTCCAGCGAGATCTCGACGTACCGCAGCCCCGCGGCGCGAAGCTCCGCCGCCCGGTCGCGCGTCATCGTCGTGCCATTCGTCGCGATCGTCGTGTGCATGCCATAGCTCTTGGCGCGCTGCAGAACGGGCACGAGGTCGGTGTGGAGCGTCGGCTCGCCGCCTGACAGGGCGAGCATGGGCATGTGGGCGCGGCCCATCTGGTCGACCAGGTCGAGCTTCTCGGCGCGGGTCAGTTCGTCGGCCAGCGCGCCGTGTTCGGAGTCCTGGTAGCAGTGCTTGCACTCGAGGTTGCAGCGGTTGGTGAAGTTCCAGACTGCAAACAGCGGTGCGACGAACTTCTGGGGCACGGTCAGGCCGAACTCGGCCAGCGAACGGGCGACGATCACGATCCCGCGCACGGTGGGCCCGTGACCGGCCAGCCGCTTGCGGAAGGTCGCCACGTCCGTATCGCCCCGCATGCGATCGATGAAGCAGTGCAGCGGGAAGTACTTCAGCCTCTGGGCGAACGGGGCGTCGGGGTTGCGGTAGCTGGTGATGATGCGTTCGAGGGCGGTCGTCCCGTCGGGGCCGTTTACGCTGAGGCGCCTGAGCAGCCAGCGGAACGGGCGCTTGTCCAGCCAGTCCTCAAGCGGATGGTGGTAGTCGATCCGAAGCTCGCGGCGCGTCACGTGGTCCTGCAGCGGCCCCGAGGCGCGAACGTAGCGCCCGGAACTGACGGCCCCGTCGCTGGTCCGGTCGGGGGTCTTGTCGGCATCGGGCGAGGGCGGGAACTCGTGGCGATACTCCTTGCCGATCGCCGCCGCCGTCGAATGGTCAGCCGGCGCGGTGTAGGACGCGTCGGCAGGCGAGGGATTGTCGGATTCACTACGGGTCATGTTTGCACACATGGGCACGAAGTCGTCCCGACACGATAGGCCCGGTGAGTGCGGCGTTCAAGAGCGAATCCGGTGCCGGGTGCCACCCTCAACCGTAACGAAGTGAAGGTTGTGGGTGCTTCTGGTTGCGGAGGGACCCGAGTTGCTGAAGGTAGCCTCTCGTGTCACACCCACAAGCTTCGTCCCTTCGGGCCTCCGCTTGAGGGTGGCACCCGGCGTCAAACCACGACACCACGCGTTGAAGGACAAAGCCCGCGCAGACGGTAAGACACCTCATGACATGGAGATGCACTCGCCCTCCGGCGCGTATCAGTGTCCGTTGGCCGTGCCGGGATTACACCAGAGCCGGGTCCTGGAGCCGATGTTCATGGAGTAGTAGTCGTCCAAGAGCAGCCATTCGGCATGCCCGTCGGCACAGACGGTGTTGCCGCGGTACAGGTGTCGATTCGTAATGCCTTCCCACGGGTAGTTGGACCCGTCGTGCCACCAGCCCTTCTGTCCGGTCGTCTCGTCAGCCTCCCAGATGATGATGTCGTTGGCGTCGAAGTCCGTAAACCTGTACGTGTCCCAGTACTTGACCCCGGACGAGGGATGCCATTGGCACGCCTCGGAGGTCGTGATCAGCGCCCGCCTGCCGTACCCGCAGACCGACCCGTTCATGCAGTAGCTGGTGATCATCCGCGAGTTGTTCGGGCGGTGGTAGACCGGCGGCTCGACCTTGTCGTCCGGACACCGATACGACTCGTACGAGTTCTGGAACGGCCACAACTGCCCCGTCTCCAGGTGCCACAACTCATCCATTTTCAGATCGCTGTACAGCCACCCACGCGAGTGCGACCGCCGCCAGTTGGGCCCGGGCAGGTGCCGCTTGTTCTCCGAGGCATAGGACATCTGAGAGACGCCCACCTGGTTCATCCGCTTGGCACACATCATCATCTTGGCGTAGAGCTTGATCTGGCCCATGGTGGGGGCAAAGATGGCCAGCAGGAGGGCGATAATGGCGATGACCACGAGCAGTTCGATAAGCGTGAACCCCTTTGACGACGACGGCGCTTCATGCGTTTTCATGGCTCACCTGATCGAGGTTTCCTGCGGCTAGGCCGGGGGGAACAGATCGGCGTCTCACCGGCGGCGATACCGCCACCGTCGCCGGCAGGCGCGGCCTTGCCTTACAACACACGTCTTGACACGTCCATTATATAGTATTCGGCAACCGGGACAACCCGTCTATCAGGTTTTTCCCGTACGGATGCCACGCAGGGCTCGGTTGGGCGCCGTGGTTTGCGCAGCGGCGCGGGGCATGTCCCTCGGCAAGCCCCCTGGCACGCACGAGGGAGCGGCCTGAGCGACGATCTGTCTGCCGACGGGGTAAGGGGCGCCTTTGGACGCGGCATGCGGCTACGAGGCGGCCAAACGCCTTGGCCGCCTTCGCACCCAAGCTGACGTTGACGAACGGGCGCGCGGGGACTATACTGCTCTCGACGTGCCGCTGGCGGATATTGCGGAGGGCAGTCGAGCGTTCCGGGCGCCCCCCCGTACGGCCCGCACAGCGAGAGATGCGGAACGCCTTTTGCGGAGACCGATCAGACCGTGATACCCACGCTATGGGTCGTGTTGACAGCGACGGCCCTGTCAGGCTTTTTTGCACTGGCCACCTGTGCCCTGCGAGCGTTCGGGCGCGTCGGGCTCGAGGAGGCCTTCTCCGGACCCAGGGGCCCCAAACGACTCCAGACCCTCGCTGCGCACCTGAAGGCCCTGCGACTGACGATGGCCTTCTGCCGTGCGGTGGCCAACCTCGTGCTCGTGGTCTCGCTGGTCTATCTCTTCGCCGAGCCGACCGGCGGCTTCACGCGTGCGTTGGCGGCGATGGGGGCGGCGGCGGCCGTGATCGCCATCTTCGGCGTGGCCATTCCGCAGGCCTGGGCCTCCTACGCCGGGGAGAGGGTCCTCTCACGCACGTTCCCGATACTGATGGCCGTCCGGTATGTCCTTTACCCCATCACGGCCCTGATGAGCGCATTCGACCTGCCGGTGAGGCGACTGTCCGGTGTCAGCGACTCCGAGAGGGACCAGGCCGAGCAGGCCAAGCAGGAGATCCTCCAGGTCGTCTCGGAAGGCCACGCCGAAGGCGCCGTCGACGACGAAGAGATCCAGATGATCGAGTCGGTGATGGAGCTTGGCGATACCCGGGCGGCAGAGATCATGACGCCGCGGACCGATATCTTCGCCCTGGCCGTCGACACGCCGTGGCAGCAGACCTGCGAGAAGGTCATCGACGCCGGCCATACTCGCGTGCCCGTCTACGACGGGGACATCGACAACATCATCGGCATCCTCTATGCCAAGGACCTGCTCGCCCAGGGCGTTCGAGGCCAGTCGCAGGACCTCCGCGAGATCGTCAGGATCCCCTACTTCGTCCCCGAGACCAAGCCGCTGGACGACCTGCTTCGCCAGTTCAAGAGCCGCAAGGTTCACCTGGCCGTCGCGCTGGACGAGTACGGAGGGACGGCGGGCATTGTGACCATCGAAGACGTGCTCGAGGAGATTGTCGGTGACATTGCCGACGAATACGACCAGGTCGCCCCGGCCCTGGTCGAGAGGGTAAGCGACACGGCCATCGAGGCCGACGGGCGGCTGCATATCGATGACCTGAACGACACGCTGGGCCTCCACGTGCCGGAAGATGAAGACTACGACACCCTCGCCGGGCTGGTGTTTGCCGAACTGGGCTACATCCCCACCGCGGGGGAGACCCTCATCGCTCACGGCGCGCGGTTTACCGTCCTGGACGCCGATGAACGAAAACTGACCCGCCTCCGCGTGGAGTTGCTCCCCGATGAAGACCCGTAGCCCGCGCGTGGGCGGACTGGACGCGATAGATCACAGAGGACCTGAATGAACGTACGAGAGATTAAGCAGTGGATCGCCGCCGGCGCCGCAAACTCCATCGAAAACGCCTGGATGACAGGGATCGAAGAGCAGCCCCCCCATAGGGAACTGCGCGAAGTGCTCGCCGAACTGGTCAAGGCCAAACAGATCGAGACCGCCCACACGCTGGGGTGGATGCTCCTGTCGGAGACCGCCGAGCGTCACGGGACCGACGAGGCGCTGGCCGTCGCGCGGAACGTCCTGACGGCCGTGCCGGGAAACGATGAACTGCGCACGATGCTGGCCGACCTGTACGCCCAGGCTTGCGGGCAGGCCCCGCACTTTGCCGAGTTCCTCCGGGCCTCGGGACTGACCGAGACCCAGTCGCTGCGGAGGGCTATTCGCACGCTGGAGACGTCGCTGGCCGTGACGCCGGGGACGTACCTGGCCAACCGGTACGACAACCGGGTCGTCCGGGCGGGCGAGTACGACGAGGTGATGGGCTCCTTCGAGATCAGCGACCCCGGCGGGGCGACCGACCAGGTCGAACCGCGCGCCCTGGCTGACGAGTTTGACTGCGTCGGACCCAGCGATTTCCGCGTCCTGTGCCAGTTCCGCCGCGACGAGATGGGCCAGATCCTCACCTCGGACATCGCCGGCGTGCTGACCGGCATCTGCATGTCCAACGGCGGGCGGATCTCCATGCCCGACCTGAAGGACCTGCTCGTGCCGCGCCACATCGAGGCCGGCAAGTGGAGCGGCTGGTGGGGGCGCGCACGCACGGCGGCCAAGCGGTCCGAGAACCTCTCCATCGACGGACGCAACCCCACGATGGTCAGCTACCATCCCGGCGGGCGAAGCCCCGAGGAGCAATTGGCCGGCGCGGTGGAGGCCGCACGAACGCCGCTGGCGTACATGGCGGTCCTGAAGCAATACGCCGCCGAAACGCGCAGCCGCAAGCTGCCCCTGGCGCCGAGCTTCGTCGAACCGATCATGCGCATGCTCGCCCACCAGGCCGACTCGTACCGCACGCGCAGGCCCATCGACGCCCTTACCGCCAGCCTGGTCATCGACGCCATGGTCGCCGCGGGCATCCCCGCGCCGCCGACGGCCTGGCCGGCCGCCGAGGAGGTGATGGCGGGCATGGACGCCCCCGTACCGATCATCGCCGCCCTGCCCGACGCGTCGCTCTGGCCGGCGGCTATCGACGCCCTGGCCAAACGGGACGATGCGCCTGACCAGCTTGAGAGGCTGATGGGGGCCATGCCGGCTGCTCAACTCGACGAGATCGCCGCACGCGTTCGCGCCGCCGGACGCCGCGAGGCGATCGAACAGGCCGTTGAACATGCGGCCATGAACGTCGAGAAGAACCTGCAGGTCTGCCTGTGGCTGTGGAAGGGTCCTGCCGAGCCGGTGGCCACCGCGCCGAGCCCGCTGAACCTGCTGTCGCGCCTGCTCGGCGTGATGGAGCAGATCAGCCATGACATGCGCGTGGCCCGGGCCGTGCGACGCGAGGCGTACCAGCAGATCCGCGCGGCGTTGGTGGCTGACAACTGCAGGACGTTCCGCGCCGCGGTGGCGGAGATGGACCAGGGGATCGCCGGCACGATCAAGCGACGCATCGAGCAGTCGCCCGGCCTGAGCCCCAGCGCCGTCGAGAAGCTGATGCGCATCATCCGGGAGGAGTTCTACGCCCTGTTCGTTCGGGCGCGCGTGGAGCCCTGGCTGGACGAGACGGTGATCTACAGCAGCGAGGCCGCCGCGCACCGCCAGGAGGCCGAACTGAAGCACCTGATCGAGGTCGTGGTTCCCGAAAACTCCAAGCGCGTGGGCGCCGCGGCGGCCCTGGGCGACCTGAGCGAGAACAGCGAGTGGGAGTCGGCCGTCGAGGAACAGCGGCGCCTCCAGGGGCGCGTGGCACGGATGCGGGACGAACTGGCCATGGTGCGAACGCTGCACCCGCAGGAGATATCGACCGACGCCGTGGTCATCGGCTCGAAGGTCACCCTCGAGCCCACGGGCGGCGGGCAGGCGGTGACGGTCAGTTTTCTGGGCCCGTGGGACGGCAACGTGGCCGAGCGCATCTTCAACTACAAGGCCCCGATCGCCCAGGAGATGATGGGCAAGACGGTGGGCGAGACGGTCACGATGCGTCTGGACGGCGAGGAAGGCCAGTACGTCATTACGGAGCTCGGCGTGGCGTTGTAGGCGGGGTGCTCCCGTCACAGTCTCAGTTTCGTAGGGCGTGCAACTCGTTGCACGCGGAAGGTACACACCATTCGTTCCGCGTGCAACGAGTTGCACGCCCTACGCGCTGATTGAGAATCGTGCACGCGTCGAGAAAAGAGGACCGTCACACGACCGTGAAGAGACCCCAAGCCCCCCGGACGCCGTCCGGGGGCTTGGGCCTACCCAAGACTGAACGCACAACCTTCAGTCAGGACCCGTATGAGATGTGAGATCTCAGACCTGAGACTTGGGATCCGAGTCACATCACACCCGACCGGATCAGAGTCTCAGGACGAAGCACGCGCCGGGGCCTTCGACGCGGCGACAGGCCAGGTGACCGCCCATGCGTTTGGCTGACTGGCGACTGATGGCCAGGCCCAGCCCTACCCCGCCGCTGGTGCCCGCCGCGTCGCGACGGGCTTTGGTGAACGGGCGGAATATCCGCGCCGCGTCGGCGGGGCTTATCCCGGGGCCGTAATCGCGAACGCTGAACTCCACGGCCGCCCCGGCCGGCCGGACGGCAAGCTCGATTCGCCTCTCGTCCGCGTCGGCGGCGTACTTGCACGCGTTGTCCACGAGGTTGAACAGTATCTGCTCGACAGCCGTCGGATCAACGTGCAGCGTTCGCGTGGCGCCGTCGTCAACGGAGACCACGAGCGTCATATCCGCCTGCTCGGCGCGGGCGTCCAGGCGGGGTTTGGCGCGGTCCAGCAGGTCCCCCGCCGTGACGTCCACCGCGGCGGACGCCGACGGCCGACCGGCCTCAAGTTGGGCGTATTCGAGCACGTTCTCGACGAGATGGCACAGTCGTCCGGTCTGCGTGTGCAGCGTATCGAGGTATCCGGCGCGCTTCTCGTCGTCGGTCACCAGCCCGCCGGCGAGCATCTCGGTGTACATTCGCATGGACGTCAGCGGCGTGCGAAGCTCGTGCGAGACCGCCGTGGCGAAAACAGCCCGCCGCTGGCTCAGCGAGAGCACGCCGTGGAGCATCGCGCCGACGGCGACGGCAGCCAGCACAACGCCGACCCACGCGGCGCTCAGGGAGGCCGCCAGCGTATTGGGCTCATCCGGCGAGACCGGCGCCTCGCCGGGGACCAGGACAAGCGGCAGCGACGCCAGCCGCCTCGCCTGGTCGGCGGGCCCGTCGGCGGCGGCGACGAGGCTCGCCTCGGGCAGCAGATCCTGAACGTATCCCAGCAGCCAGGGGCGCATGGCGGTCCAGTCCAGCCAGCACCCGACGATCCGCGTCTGGTCGCCCTGGGCGACGCGTCGCGCGAGCAGGAGGTCCTCGCCCAGCCAGACCCCGCGCGCCGGACCCTCGCGAAGCGTACGCGCCGACGCCACGTCGCGATTCTGGGCGTACTGGACGTTCTGGCTGTTGGCGACGGCGTTGTTGAAGAACCTCGCGTTGAACTCCATGGTGTTCAGCCGACTCTGCCCGCCGCGGGTGCGACCCGAGGCGGTATTCCCGAACACCAACAGTGGCATATCGGGCAGCGCGTCGCCGGAGTCCGCCGGCGGGGCCGGCAGGACAGACGCCAGGTCGCCGCGGGCGAGGACGGCGCGGATCCGTGTCAGCCGCGCCGAGGTCTGCCCAATGCGGCTTTGCGAGACGCGACTGGCGGTGGCGGGGTTCTCCGCCAGCCCGGGCATGACCTGCGGGGAACTGACCGTCCCGTCCGGCGCGACGTTGAAGTGCAGGCGTACCAGCGGCGGATCCTGCCACAGGAGCGGCGAGGGCAGCACGACCGAGCCCGGGGCGACCGGGCGATACGTCGTGGTGAATGCATCGTTGGGCGTGTAGAACGAGCGGTACTCGAAGACCGGGCGGGCGCTCTCCTGGGCGACCAGCGCCGTCAGCGCCCCGTCCATTCGCCACAGCGCCAGTCGCACGGACTCCTCGAGTTCGGCCTGTCGCCGGGCGCCCCGGCGGTCGCGGTCAAGGTCAATCGCCACGACGCTGAGGTATCCCATCGCCGCGACGACCACAACCAGCGCGGCGGCGAAAACGATCCAGACTCTCTTCGGGTGGCTCATGAGTCACCTCCCTGGGGTTCGGCGTCGAACAGGTAGCCCTTGCCCCGCACCGTCTTGATCGCCTCGCCGGCGGGCCGGCCCGGACCGAATTTGTCGCGCAGGCGGGCCACGTGCATATCGATGGTCCGCGTCTCGACGCCCCGCGGGCGAATGCGCCAGACGTGCAGGAGAATCTCGTCCCGCGAGATCACGCGCCCGCCGTTGACGGCAAGGTAGTGGAGCAGTTCCATCTCGCGTTCGGACAGGTCGCAGGTCGCCCCGTCGTCGAACCGGACGGACAGGCGGTCGATGTCTGCGGTCCCTCCGGGGACGTCGAAGCGAGGCGACCGGCCTGACCGGCCCGGCGTGCGACGAAGGACCGCCGAGATGCGCGACAGCAGTTCCCGCAGGGAGAACGGCTTGACGACGTAGTCGTCGGCCCCGAGGTCCAGGCCCTTGACGCGGTCGTTCTCGGCGCCCATTGCGGTGAGGATGATCACCGGCAGGGTCGGGCGCGTGGCGCGGAGTTCGGCGAGGATCTCGAGCCCCCCCGGGCCGGGCAGCATCAGGTCCAGCAGGAGCAGGTCGATCTCCTCAGCCAGGGCCGCCTCGCGACCGGCCGTGCCGTCGGCGGCCTCGACCGTCCGGTAGCCGGCCGCCTGGAGCGCATCGACCAGCCCGACGCGGATCGGCTCGTCGTCCTCGACGACCAGAATTCGCTGCTTTCTCGCCACGTCGCCACACCTCGTCACTACCCCGCGCGCTTATCGTACTTCATCCGTATCGAACACCGTCATCATCTCGCGCCACATGGTTTGCGTGCAATACATCGTCTGTTTCGTCGCAGGAAAAGCCCCCCGACGGCGTCGGGGGGATCCCCGGGACGCCGTCCCGGGGCTTTCCCTGCGTGCGAAGAGCGATGCTCCGCGCGCGGATCGAAGACGACTCATTATCACTCACCCTTCCTCGGTGACCTTGAAGCGGAACGTGCCGCTATGTCCTCGGACGGTTGTCTTGTACATCAGTTCCGCGTAGGCCGGCGGGATGGTGTACTCGCCCGCCAGTTCGGCGTAGAAGACCGCCTGGTCGACGATCTGTGAACCGGTCTGCTCGTGGTGATAGAGTACGGCGTGGGTCTTGTCCTCGCGGAGGACATAGGACGTTGAGCCGACGGCCCGGGCGAACCGCTTGTCGTCGACGGGGACGATTTCCGCGCACGACGGCTTGGGGCTCTCGACGAGCACGTAGTTCATCCGCGACCTGTTGAGCCGGCGGACGTCGACGCGGCTTCGGATGTACGAGCCGCGAGGCACGGTGTCGCCGGGCTTGATCTCGCGCAGTTCCTTGCCCGACGCGTCCAGCAGGTGCAGCGTCCGAGTGACCTTCACGCCGGATTGGAACGGGCCCACGTCGCGGTCGATCTTGCGGTAGCGGAAGACCAGGCGATACATCGTGCCCGCGTCGGCTTTGGTGAACCGGACGGTGTTGTCCTTGCCACGAAGCTTCTCGCCAGGAATGACGATCTTCTTCATCAGCCCGCCGGTCATCTCGACGGTGCGGTCTTGGCCGCCGTTGACGGCCAGCCGGACCGAGGCGTTGGCCTTGAGGGGCATGTCCTTGGCGGCGAGGTAGTCGCACATGGCGAAGAGGATCATCGCCGTGTCCTTGGTCGAGTTCCACCGCTTGCCCCGCTTGGTCGAGGCGAAGTACGACAGCACGCCGGGGACCAGCGGGTCGTTGGCGTCGACGGCGACCAGGGCCTTGAGCACCGCGGCGGTGATCTCGTGCGGGTCGTCGCCCCACTTGGTGAACTTCGCGGTGGTCCAGTTGACCTCGTCGCCGCTGACGACGGCCCGCTTACGGAGCTTGCCCACCAGCGACTTGGCCAGCGCCGTCTTCTTGCCCCGCACCGCCATCTCCAGCGCCATCGCGGTGGCGTAGTCGCTCAACGCGTTCTTGTCGTCCTGGGCCGCGATGAACTGCCACCACTTGTCCTCCATGCTCTTGCGCATCGAGTAGACGTACATGCAGTAGATCCGGTCGGCGGCCTGCTTCTCGCCCATGCGGTCGATGAACTGCCTCAGGCGGGTCAGCCCGCGCGTGATCGCCGTCTCGTTGGGCAGGGTGTATCCGGCGGCCTCGGCTTCCAGCAGACCGTACATCACGTACGGCGTCATCATCTCGTGCGTCCGCCCATTGCCATTCCACCCCCACCCGCCGTCGGACCGCTGGTAGTTGATCAGCTTCTTGATGCCGACCCGCACGTAATGGGGCAGCTTGCCTTCCAGCCGCGGCGCCTTGATACCGACCGTCTTGAGCATGCCCGCGACCTTGACCGCCGGGACGAACCGGCTCATCGTCTGCTCGGCGCACCCGTGCGGATAGGTCACCAGGTAGTCCAGCGAGTCGACCATGTCGGCGGCGAGCGAGGGCACGAGGGTGACCTCGAGCTTCGCCCCGCGCAGGTCGACCTCGGGAGGCACGGTGAACTTCGCCGGATCCACGCAGAACCCCGCCGCCGTGATCAACTGCTCGACCGAACAGGCGGGCACGACAGGCATGCGCTTCAGCGAGGCGTCGGACCCGGCGTCGCTCTCGGCGCTCATCAGCAGTTGCGTGTACCCCGCGGCGCCCGGGCGATAGGTCCAGTAGACCGCTTCGGAGTCCTTCGGTCCGACGCGGACCGACACCGTGTCGCGACCCGCAATCTTACCGTTGTCGACCTTCAGCTTGACGCGGATGACCTTCTCGCCGTCGGTGCGGTTATGCACGCGGGCGAAGAGGCGCACCTCGTCGCCCTCGGTGAACACGCGAGGAATCATCGGCCAGATCATAATCGGCTTGTACGTGCGGAAGCGGTCGATCTTCTGCCCGACGTGCATGTCGTCGGTGATCGCGGTGACCACCACGCGCCAGTTGGTCAGCGAGTCGGGCAGCTTGAAGTTCACCGTCGCCTCGCCGCGTCCGTCGGTTCGCACGGCGGCGTTCCAGAAGGCCGAGTCCGAGAAGTCGCGCCGCACCGAGACGTCGCCGGCGGCGGTGTCGGGCATGAGGTGGGCGATCGGCGCCGCGGCGGGCATGTGCGAGATGAACGACTGGCCCGAGACCGAGTGCATGCTGTTAGCCGACATGGAGTACATCGAGTCGCCGCGCGTGGCGCCGCGGCTGTTGCCCCAGCCGCCGCGGTAGTACGCCTGCCCGAAGTGGAGTCTCCCGCGGTAGCTCGGGTGGGTCTCGGCGATCACGAGCAGGTCGTTGCAGTAGCGGTGAGTCAGCGTCCAACCGCTCTGCGTGTGGGTCAGGATGTCGACCAGGTTGTTCTTGGCGCCCTTGTGGTTGTTGATGTAGCAGTACCAGCCGCTGTAGTAGTTCAGGGAGCGGCACGGGAGGCCTGCGAACTGCAGCAGCAGGGAAAGCTGGTGGGAGTAGACGTACCTGCGATTCCAGGAGTTGACCACCTGCTGGGCCAGCGCCGCCTGCGGGCCCTTGGGATCGTCGGCGACGATCTTTTTGGCCCGGTCGACCAGTTCCTGGACCGTTACGTCACCCAGCGTACGGCGGAGGATATCTCGCGAGGCCGACGCGAAGGCCCGTTCGTCTGCGAGGTAGAAGTTGCGAATGTTGACCGACTTGTCGGCGGCGATGCCCAGCAGGGACTGGTCGTACACCGAGACCACCAGGTCGACGGGACGATGGCGGTTGACCTTGATCTTCAGCGTCACGTCCTTGCCCGGCTCGATGGTCTCGGGCACGGTGGTGGTGATGTCCAGCATGCGATCGGCCGGCACGACGCGAACGGTGCGGTGGGCGGTGTAGATCTGCCCCTCCTTGCCGGTGTACTGGGCGACGAGGCTGCAGCCGTAGTTCAGGTCGAAAGGCAAGTGCATGCTGAACCGCCTCGCCGAGTTGGGCACGTCCATCGTCCGCCACAGACGAATGCCCCGGCTGTCGCGCAAGGTCAGCAGGACTTTCGCACCGGTCAACCGGCTGTGCAGTTCGCCTTCGAGCGTCTGGCCGGCCCGGTATTCGCGCTTGGAAGTCTTGAGCACCAGCGTACGGTCCTCCTGGCCGAGTACGGTGCAGGAGGCCTTGCGCCGCAGTCGCGTGCCGTCGGCCAGTTGCGTCACGGCCACCAGGTCGTACGTGCCGGGCGCCTCCAGCGTCACCGTGACCTTGCCGCCCTCGACGGCCGTCGCGGTCACCATCTCGCCGTTGCTCGCCGCCGGGCGGCTGTGCGTGATCCAGCCCGGATACAGCGCCCGCGAACTGCTGATGTGGCGCCCGCGCCAGTACCGCTGGTTCCATCCGCGGTAGTGTCCCGCCGCGTTGATGCGGTTGCCGTACCATCCGTTCAGCAGATATGGCGAGTACGTGACGGCCTGCGAGCCGGTGGTCCGCATGACCACCAGCGAGGTGTTTCGCGGCAGGGGGTGGGAGTTGCCCTGCTCGTTCAGGGCGATGGTTATCGGCACCTGTTCGCCGACGACGAAGACGCGTTTGGGCACGGTCACGGCGAGCGTCTGCCCGTCCTTGGTCGCCGCGTCCAGGGCAATCGTCTTGGTCGCGCGCTGCTCGCGGTCGTTCTCGTCTATCAGCACGCCCTCGACCTGTACCACGCACCGGCCTTCCAGCCAGGCGTTCTTGAGCTTCAGCTCGTGCTCGCCCGCCGTCTTGCCGTCCAGCGGGACCTTGCCGGAAACCTGCGCCAGAAGCGTCGCCCCCGTCCGCGGCCAGACGCCTTCGTACGTCCAGCGGTACAGTTGCTCTTCGGTCAGGTTCTCGACCTCAGGCAGGCCCGTGACGGGCGTCTCGTGACGGTAGGCGAATTCGTCGGCATCCAACGTGTGGGCCGCCTCGGACACGCCGCGATGGAAGACCTTCGCGATAAACTGCACGCGCTGGGCGGGCACGGGCTTGTTCAGGAAGTCGCGTGCCTCGAACGTCAGACGCAGCGACCCGTCGGCCCGCTTGCCGGTGATCTGAAGGCGGACCTTGGCCTTGCGGAACTCGGCGAGCTTGACCGTCGCCTCGCCCGCGTAGCCGGGAATCGTCAGCGTGTAGTCGTCCAGGGCGTCTTCGCCCATGAAGCGGTACTCGCCGGTGACCCGGCCGAATGCGTCGGACGTCAGCTTGAGCTTGCTCGCAACGGTCTTCTTCTGCTTCGAACGGATGACGACCTCGACGGGGGTATCGGCGATGGGGGTAAACAGCCCGCCGCCGTCGAGCGTGCGGAGGAAGCCGGCGAACTGGAGTTTGTGGCCGGGCCGGTAGACGGTGCGGTCGACGACGAAGAAGACCGACGGTTTGTGCTTGGCGGGCGGCCCGACGCGCACCTTGCCGCTCAGTTCGCCAAGTTCAAATGACACCGGCGTGTCCTTGTCCACCGTGTAATGCCACGTGAACGTGTTGTCGCGTTTGACGACGACGGTCTGGTGGACCGCGCCGGCGTCGACGGTGACCTGCCGCCCCGCGTAGGACACGGCGCCGCTGATCCACCCGAGGACCTTCTTCTCGTCGACGGCCAGCGTCAGCGCCGTGGTGTTCGTCGCGGGGGTCGTCTTGACGAACAGCGGCGTCAGCGCGCGAACTTTCCGCGGCGCGCCCGTGCTGTGGGCGGGGCCGACAACCACGCCGATCAGCATGGCCGCGACCACCATCACCGCCATCGCCCCAACCGCCGCACCGAATCTGTGACGCTTTACCCAATGTCCGAAACGTGCCATCGTTCCGCTCCCTATGCTAACACCTGTCCCAAGTCCCGGCCGCGGGCCGACCCCGCCGCCTCACTGGTATTAGACGTCACACCCCGCCCGCCGGAACGTAAAAGGTCTGTAACAACGGTCCCCATGTCCTCCCTCCCACGTTCAGCGACGGTCAATGCTGCTGCCTCCTCCACGTTTAGCGGCGGGGCTTGCCCCGCGTGCGGCGTCGGTTCCGACGCCGAAGAGCAACCGCCCGCGCTACGTGAGTCCGACGGAAACACGGCGAGAAAGCTCGCCCGCTAAACGTGGAGAAAACGACATGTTCACTCCGTATGATCTCCGTCCGTAGCATTTGCCTCAACGCCGCGGTACGATGCGTCGGATGCAGGATGCACAGGGTCAGTATGAGGCGGCGATGGACGAGGCCATCGCCCAGGCGCGGGCGGCCGAGGCGCTCGGCGACGTGCCGGTCGGGGCGGTGGTCCTCAAAGACGGCAAGATCATCGCCCGCGCGCACAACCGGCGGATCATCGACGCGGACCCCACCGCCCACGCCGAGATGCTCGCGATCCGCGCCGCAGCGGAGGCCGTCGGCGACTGGCGACTGGGCGGCTGTACGCTGGTGGTGACCCTCGAGCCCTGCTGCATGTGTGCCGGCGCGATCGTGCTGGCCCGGATCGACCGCGTGGTGTATGGCGCGTCGGACCCGAAAGCCGGCGCCGTGCGAACGCTGTATGCCCTCTGCGACGACGACCGCCTGAACCACCAGGTCGAGATCGTCTCCGGCCTCCGCGCCGAGTCCTGCTCCCGCCTGCTGACCGACTTCTTCCGCGCCCAGCGCGCGATGGGGAAGAAGTAAATCCCGAGCGCCGACCCGCTATTCGTCCCACATCTGCTTGTCGTCGCGCAGGGCTTTGGGGGGGGAGAAGATCTCGTGGTAGAGCATGGCGCGCCGGGCGGCCTGTCGGGACGAGAGGTTCACGTGCAGGCTGCCGTCAGCCGTCTGCTTGTCGTCTGCGTGCTGAAGCTTGCCCACGTGGGCCGACCCGACGTGCCGGTCGGCGACGGCCGTCTTGGCCCGCTTGCGTCGAATGGTGGCCTTGGTTCTGACCGTCTTCGCCCTGGCCGGCGGCTTGGGCTTGGGCTTGACCTGCTCAAGCGTCTGGACCTGCACCGGCTGCAGGAAGGGCTTGGGCTGGCGCTGGCGCCCGGCCGCGGGCTGGGCGGGCTGGCGCTGGGCGGGCTTAGCCTGCTGGGCCTGCTCCCGCGCCTCACGCCGCTCGCGCCGGCGCCGGCGGGCGGCCTCCTGCTCTTGCTTCTCCTGCTTGGCCTTGTTGGCCTTCTGGATCAGCCCGCTGACGATGCTGATCACCACGAAGGCCAGGATCACCAGTATCTCGATGGCGTCGCCGGCATCACCGGCGGCCAGCGGTATTAGCAGGGTGTCGATCATGGTCGGCTCGCTATTTCTTCGGCGCCTGTCCGCCCGGGCCGCCGATGTTCTCGCGCATGGTGGTGTCGGCCTGCACGTTCTTCATGCGGTAGTAGTCCATGATCCCCAGGTGCCCGCTGCGGAACGCCTCGGCCATCGCCTTGGGAATCTCCGCCTCGGCCAGTACGACCTTCGCGCGGTTCTCGCGGACCATCGCCTGCATTTCCTGCTCGCGTGCCATCGCCATCGCGCGGCGCTTTTCGGCCTCGGCTTGGAAACGACGCTTGTCCGCCTCGGCCTGGTCGGCCTGCAACTTCGCGCCGATGTTGTCGCCAACGTCGACGTCGGCAATGTCGATCGAGAGGATCTCGAAGGCCGTCCCGGCGTCGAGGCCCTTGGCGAGGACCTGCTTGGAGATGTTGTCGGGATTCTCGAGCACGCTCTTGTAGCTGTCGCTCGAACCGATGGTCGTGACGATGCCCTCGCCCACACGGGCGATGATCGTCTCCTCGCCAGCCCCGCCGACCAGGCGGTTGATGTTCGCCCGGACGGTGACGCGGGCCTTGGCCTTGACCTGGATGCCGTCCTTGGCCACCGCGTCGATGGTCATCTTCCCGCTGGCGGGATTCGGACAGTCGATGACCTTGGGATTGACCGAGGTCTGGACCGCGTCGAGGATGTCGCGGCCGGCCAGGTCGATCGCCGTGCCCGTCTGCCATGTCAACTCGATGTTCGCGCGGTTGGCGGCGATCAGGGCCCGCACCACGTTGACGGGCCTGCCACCCGCGAGGTAGTGGTTTTCCAGCTCAGCCGTCGAGGCCGTCAGGCCCGCGCGGACGGCCTGGATCTTCGACAGCACGATCACCTGCGGGCTGACCTTCCTCAGCCGCATGCCGATCAGCTCGAAAATCCCCACGCCCGCCCCGGCTGACAAGGCCTGGATCCACAGGCCGAAGGTCGGCACGATCAGACCCAGGAAGACCAGCGCCAAGACCACGAGAATACCAATGAGCACCCACGTGCCCCCGCTCAAGCCGCCTGCCGCCAGCATCATTACACTTGCGATCATTCGTTTGCCCTTTCGTTCATGTGTGAGTCATATCGTTAATGTACGCGTCATTCTTATACCGCGCCGCCGGAGGAATGACAACGCGACACGGGCGCGGCGCCGTGCGTTGTCGAACGACGAGCGCTCGTCGTTTCACGACCGGTTCAGGCGTCGTCGGACGCGATCTCGCGAACGACCACTTCCGTGCCCGTGGCGCTGACGACGCGGACGTCCGCGCCGGCGTCGATCATCGTACTCTCGGCCCGCGCCTCGATGCGCTGCGTGCCGATCTTGACCTTCCCCACCGGCCGCAGGTCCGTGGCGGCCGTGCCCTTGGCGCCGATGAGTTTTTCCAGTCCGGCGGCGGCGGGGGTCCCCTCGCCCGCGGTGTCCTGGCGGGCCTTGCCCAGGAAGACCATCTGCCCGAGCTTCGAGGAGGGCAGCCACTTGCGGAGCACGACGAGGTAGACAATCGTCAGCGGGACCAGGGACACCAGCAGGACCCAGCCGAATGCGGTGGCGATGGTGAAGGCGGCCCAGACCGCCCCGACCAGCGCCCCGATGCCCATGATGGCGAGCAGGCCCAGCGAGGGGGTGAGGATCTCCAGCAGGAACAGGACCATGGCCATCAGGATCAGTGCGACGATAAGCAGGATCGTACCGGTCATCATGCCTCCTCGATCTTCTCGACGACGGGGTGGTTGGAGTCCATCCGGAGCACGCGGACGGGCACCCCGGCTTCGATGGGTTCACCTTCGCTGGTCGCGTCGACCAGGTCATTGCCGAATCGCACCTTGCCCACCGGCCTGCACATGCTCTCGACGACCCCACGGTCGCCCGTGGTGATGCGACGGACGGGCGAATGCTCGGTCACCGGCGCCGCGGGGGCGATGACCTTCGCTTCGGCAAGACAGAGACGATTGGCGAACGGGATCTTGGGCAGGTACCGGGCCAGCAGCGTGCCCAGCACGACGGCGCCCACGAAGGCGCAGGCGATGGCGAAGATGCCGTTGGCAAACAGGTCCCAGCCGAGTTCGCCCTGGGGGATAGGCCACTCGCCGGGGGGATTGTCCACGAACATCACCAGCAGGCCGACGAAGCAGCAGATGATGCCCGAAATGCCTGCCACGCCGAAGCCGGGAATGACGAAGATCTCCAGGCCGATCAGGATTATCCCGAGGATGAAGACCGCGATCTCCCACCAGGCGGCCATCCCGATCAGGTACTGGCTGCCGAACAGGATGCTGAAGCAGATCAGCGCCAGCAGGCCGGGCAGGCCCAGGCCGGGCGTGCGGATCTCCACGTAGATGCCCATGATGCCCAGGAGCATCAGCAGGGACGCGACGGCCGGACTGGTCAGCCAGCCCACCAGCGTCTCGGACCACGTGTCGGCCAGCACGATCGGGGGGGTCGTGACGTTGAACTCCTTGAGGATGTTCGCGTAAGGGTCGCCCAGCGGCGCTTCAATGAGCGTCGAGACAATGCCCAACTGCACGGCCTCTTGGGGATCCATGGTCAGCAGTTCATCGTCGCCCACCGTCACGTCGACCAGTTCCCAGTCGGCGTTGGGGTTGGACTCGACGTCCTTGTGCTTGCCCGGAGGGAAGAAGACCTTTCCGCGGAAGTCCTTCTTCAGGACGTAGCGCAGCTCGTCGGTGTGTTTGTGGCGGACCTTCCAGACTTCGCGGTGGATCGAGACGAGGCTCTCGGCCAGCGCGACGCTGTACCCGCTGCGCTTGGCCGATTCGGCGAACTCCTCGCGGAGGACGGTCTCGATCTTCTCGCGTTCGGTGCCCTCGAGCTTTCCGCCCATGAGGATCGGCGCACAGTCGCCGATCTTGCCCACCGGCGTCATGACAATCTCGTCGCAGGCCAATGCGATCAGCGCCCCGGCCGAGACGCCGCGCGTGCGCACGTAGCAGACGACGTAGATGTCGGACAGGTCATGCTTGATCAGGCGAGCGATGTCGAGGGCGGCGATCACCCCGCCGCCCCAAGTGTGCATGTCGATGATGACCAACTGGGCCCCGGCGGCGCGGCAGCGGCGCGCCTTGCGGCGCAGGGCCTGGTAGGTCGTGTCGGTGATGGGTTCGCCCTCGTCCTCGCCGGCCCGCATGGTCAGGATGAAGGCCTTGGTGACCTCGGCGGGCAATGTCGGGAGCGTGCGGTTGGGCGTGATCTCGGCAAACCAGCCCTCGTCGTCCTCGTCGGTCGGGCTCGGACGGGCGCGGCGGCGGGCGCCGGATTTCGACACGGCGCGACCCGGTGAGACAGGCTTCGTGCTCGGCCGGCTCGCCGGCGCGGTGGAGGCAAACGGGGTCTTGGGCAGGGCGTCGGTGTCCAGGACAACGGGCTTGCCCTCGACGTTGTAGAGCTTCAGCAGGTGCGCATACGGCGCCTTGGACTCGGAATCGACGATGTGATCGATCAGGCCGTACTCGGCGGCCTGGGCGGGCAGGAGCGTCAGGATGTCTCCCTTGGCCGCCTCCACGCGAAGCAGGGACCAGTCGGCCCGGGGGTTGGACGTCTCTTCGGCCACGCCCGGCGGGATGACCACCTGCCCACGCCATTTGCGGGCCTGGACGTATCGCAACTCGCGCGTGGTGTTGTGACGGATCAGCCAGACCTCGCGACTGGGCGAGACGAGTTTCTCCGCCAGCGCCGCGTTGCGGCCCGTCCGCAGTGCCGATTCGGCCAGGTCCGTACGCGCAATGGACTCGAATCGCTCACGACCCGTGTCCTTGATGTCCTTGTTCCACGTCCACATCCCGCCGGTGCCGAACTTCCCCACGGGGGTCATGGCAATCTCGTCACAGGCCATCGCCACGAACACGCCCCCCCACAGGGCCCGCGTGCGAACGTAGCAGACGATGTGGAGATCGCGCATGTCCGTCTTGAGCATGCGTGAGATGTCCAGGGCCGCACTGGTCGTGCCGAGCGAAACGTCCATGTCCAGAATCACGAGTTGGGCGGTGTTCTCACGGCAGTACTCGAGCTTCTTGCGGACGGTGCGAAACGTCTGGGGGACGATCTCCGCGCGAAGGGGGATCACGACGGCGCGGGTGATCCTGGCGGGCAGTGCGGGTCGGGCCTTGGCGGGGGCGAACCAGCCGTCGTCGGTGATCTTCGCGCCGGGGGGCGGAGCCGCGCCGGCCGGGGCGGCGGCCAGGACGACGAGTAACGCACTGTAAACTGCAAGCCTGTTCATCGGGTACTCCCCTGGGCACCTGGGGTCGTCATTCAACGCGCCTTATTCTACGCCGCGCCGACGGAGCACACAACCGCGATCCGCTCGATTCCCCATTCC
Organism: uncultured Planctomycetaceae bacterium; assembly: GCA_964625865.1. GTDB lineage: Bacteria > Planctomycetota > Phycisphaerae > SM23-33 > SM23-33 > CAZVEV01. The sequence goes on from CAZVEV010000045.1 coordinate 22,840, forward strand.
ACGGGGTCCATCGAACCGGGCAAACGCCCCCAGGCTCCGCCTGGGGGGTATTGGCGAAGACGGATCATTCCCGATGCGGTGTCTTGCGAACGAGTCTGCGAAGATGACGGATTCTCAGATGCAGAGACCCCCCAGGTTGGAACCTGGGGGCGTTTGGACTGCGCGCATAGTCGGGGCAGGAGCAAAAGACCGTCCCCGCCGGCGAGCGCCTTGGCGCCCGGCGACGGGGACGGCTGTCTGTCTACGGACAATGGGGACAGGCACCTCCGCTGCGCTGCGGAGCCAGTCCCCGTTCTTCTATTCGGGACGTCCGCCACCGGCGCCGCCACGCTTGCGACCACCAGGACCGGGCCCCTTGCCGCCGGGCCCCTTGCCACCGGGCCCCTTGCCACCGGGGCCCTTGCCGCGGTGCTGGCCACGCATGCGCTGACGGAGCTTCTCCATCTGCTCCTTGCTCAGCACGCCGGAGACCGCTTCGTGACGGGCCTTCATGGCCGCCATCTTCTCTTCGCGCGTCTTGGCGGCCTTTATCGCGGTCATGAAGTCCTCATGGATCTTCTTCAGCGCCGCCTGCTGGTCCTCGTTGAGATCCAGGCCTGCGAAGATCGCACCGGGCTTGCGCCCGCCCTTGGGCCCGTCCTTGCCGCCGCGCTGCTTCATCTTCTCCAGGGCGGCCAACTGCTCTTCGGTCAGCAGGGCGCGGAGCTTCTTGGCCGTTGCGGCGGCGATTTCGGCCTTCGCCTCGCGAGTCTCGGCCTCTTCCATCGCCTTCTTGAGCCCGCTCATGATCTCCTTGACGTCGCCCTTCTGGTCTTCGGTCAGGTCCAGGCGGCGCAGGGCGCCGAGGATATGGCCCAGCGGGTTCTGCGGCGTGCCCTTCCCGCCACCATGGGGCGAGCGGAGCAGCGGCGTGATCTTCTTGATCTGCTCTTCGGTCAGCGCGTCGCCGAGGTTCTTGACCAGCGCCCCGTGAAGGTCCTTCCCGCCGGCCATCAGCTTCTTGCGCTTTTCCATGACGGCCTTCATCGCGTCCTTGTCGCCGGCCTTCTTGGCGGCGGCGAACTCCTCACGCAGGGCCTTGTGGGCGTCGGCATTCTCCTGATGCCAATTCTTGACCGCTTGCATGTGCGTGGTGATGATCTGCTCGACCTGGGCCAGCTTGGTCTCGTCGAGATCGAGCGCCTTGTCGATCCGGACGATCAGGGCGTCGAGGCGTCCCTTGCCTTCCGGCCTCTCACGCCGTCCTTCGTCGACAGCCCATGCCACCGAGGCCGACAGCAACATCGCTGCCAGTAACATCTGTACGACCACTGTGCGTTTCATCATGATCTTGTCCTTTCCGGTATGACCGATTCGTCCGACCGCCCTTCCGCCGGGCGCCACATCCGGACTAACGCTGCCAGGAGGAACCTATTGCATCCATCCAGTGTTTCCGATGGTTGTTTGTCGTGCTCCACGGGCCTGCTTCGATTATCATGGACCTCATGGCCGGTCGATACGAGATCTTCAATCGCGACGCGCTGAGGCTGGGATCGCTGTCCGAACGGCGCCACCTGGTGACGGTAGACGACGTGCTGGCGCTCGGCGAGGCGCCCGAGGCGTTTGACAGTCCCGCCCTGTCCGCGGTGGCCGACGCGATCTCCGCCGCCAACGACCATGGCGCCGCGGTGGTCCTGCTGATGGGCGCCCACGTGATCAAGCAGGGGCTCAGCCGCTACCTGGTGGACTTGATCCGGCGGAACTGCTTCTCGGTGGTCGCGATGAACGGGGCGTGCGCCATCCACGACTACGAGATGGCGGCCATCGGGGCGACGTCCGAGTCCGTGCCCGAGAACATCGTCGACGGACGGTTCGGCATGTGGCGCGAGACGGGCGAGATCAACGACATCGTCTCGGCCGGCGCGGCGGCGGGGCTGGGGTACGGGGAGGCGGTCGGCAAGCACATCGCCGAAAGCGATCTGCCCCACAAGGACATCTCGGTCTTCGGCGCGGCGTACGAAGCCGGCGTGCCGGCGACGGTGCACGTGGGGATCGGCTACGACATCATCCACCAGCACGCGAACTTCTGCCCTGCCGCGGCGGGGATGGCCAGCTACCACGACTTCCTGACCTTCGCCCGCGTGGTGCAGGGCCTCGAGGGCGGCGTGGTGCTGTGTTACGGGACAGCCGTGATGGGACCGGAGGTGTACCTCAAGGCCCTGTCGATGGCCCGCAACGTCGCGTCGGCCCGGAGCGAGGAGATCCGCCACTTCACGTCGGCGGTCTTCGATCTGGTGGACCTCGGCGACGACCTGGACGCCGAGGCCCCCAAGGACAGCCCCGAGTACTACTACCGCCCGTTCAAGACCGTCCTGGTCCGCACCGTCCGCGACGGCGGGACCAGCCACTACATCCGCGGCGACCACCGCGCGACCCTGCCCGCCCTCCACGCCCTGCTGACCGATCGCTAGGCGCGGGCAATCTACGGCCCTACGAGGAAACTGTCGTCTCGACTAACGTGGGGACTGGTCAGGTCGCCCTTCGGGTCAATGCCTTTCGTCCCCGCCGAAGTGAAGATGTTATCACCGTCAATCCCAACGGTGTTGGTTGTCTCCCAGTGGACACCACAGTCCAAGGCCAGGACATTCATCCCTTTGCAGTTATGGTTCAAGCTCAATGCGTCATGCCCCGCCCCCACATTCGTTCGGTCCGCAGCGAGAACTAGCGCCGAGTCGTCCAGCAGGATTGGCCCCGGCGTGCGAGGTCGGCGTCTTCCGCCAGATCGTCTGTTGCGTCCCGGCGGATCAGGCGGTCCGACTTCCCAGACAGCTTGATACGAAAAGCTGAAGGTCGTCGTGCCGGTCATCGGCTTGGGACCATCGGTCAGAGGTTGATTCCATCGCGGGTCGTCGACACTGGGACAGACGAACGTTTCGGGAGGCACGATCGCTGCGTCAACAAGCAACCATAGGTTGTTCGCCGTCGTAGGCTCGACTCTGTTGTCACGAGTTCCGGTGTTCACAGGTAACTGTGTGGTGTTCTCCATCGCATATGCGGTAAGGCCCTTGCCGAGAGTCACCAGTCGTTCGGCGCACATAGCGCGCCTCGCGGCCACCAGAACGCCGGGGTCCTTCCCTGTATCCCCTTCAGTGGCACACCCCACCAGCGTGGGCAGGATCGCGCCGAACAGGATGGCCTGGAAGACCACCCCGCCCAAGGCGCCCCAGGAGATGCCCTTCCACGCGGCGCGGCCGGACCGGCCGGCCAGGGCGACCAACCCCACCGCTATCGCGCCGAGCCCAAGCAGGACTCCCACCGCGGGGACGAAACTGCAGACGCCCAACACCATGCAGACCATCGCGAGGTCCGCCCCTTGCGATTCAGGTCGCTTCCCGCCACATGCGCTCTCATTCATCGTATGCCCCTTTCGCCGTTACCCGGGCGCACTTGATGGCGCGCCACCCTACGGAAGTCATTATGTCACATGTCTCTTGCCGATCAAGAACGCGTTGACGCGGCGCTCCGTTGAAACAGGCTTCCCGTTTCTCTCGCGTTGGATACCCGATCAGGGCGATAGTAGAGATAGTTGATTGGCTGACGGGCAGGGCGTGCGCCGTGACCAGTTAACCAATCAACCAGTCAACCAATACACCAATACACCAGTACACCAACCCACGAGGTACTACATGGAGATCAGGCTGAGTTTTCTGGGGGCGACCCAGAACGTGACGGGTTCGCGGTTTCTCGTCGAGGTCGATGGCAGCAAGGTGCTGGTCGACTGCGGGCTGTACCAGGAACGCAAGTTCATCGACCGCAACTGGGACCCGTTCCCGGTCCCGCCGGCTGAGATCGACGCGGTCCTGCTGACCCATGCCCACCTGGACCACTGCGGGCTGCTGCCCAAACTCGTCCGCGAGGGCTTTAAGGGGACGATCCACTGCACGCAGGCCACCGCGGAGATCGCCCAGATCATCATGCTGGACTCGGCCCACCTGCAGGAGGAGGCCGCCGAGTACAAGAAGAAGCGTCACGCCAAGGAAGGGCGCAAGGGCCCCCGCCCCGTCGTGCCCCTGTACACCACCGAGGACGCCGAGCGCGTCGCGCCGCTGTTTTCGGGCATCGACTACGAGCAGCAGCGCGAGGTGGCCCCGGGCATGGTCGCGACGTTCCACGACGCGGGCCACGTGTTCGGCTCGTCGACGATCTCCCTGCACGTAACGTCGAACGGGCAGAAGCGCACGATCCTGTTCTCCGGCGACGTCGGGCGCGATGACAAGCCGATCCTCGAGGACCCCACCGAAGTCAAGCACGCCGATTACGTGCTGATCGAGACGACGTACGGGGATCGCGTGCACAAGAGCGCCAGCGACGTGGACGAGCGGTTCGCGGCCGCCATCAACGCCGCCGTCCGCGCGGGGGGCAATATCATCATCCCGTCGTTCGCACTGGAGCGCTCGCAGGAACTGCTCTACCACATCAACGAGCTTCAACTGGCCAAGAAGATCCCCTCGCTGATGGTCTTCCTGGACAGCCCGATGGCCATTCGCATCACCAAGGTCTTCAAGGACCACCCGGAGCTGTTCGACCGGGAGATGTCCGACCGGACGGATCGGGGCCAGTCGCCGTTTTCGCTTCCGAACCTCAAGTTCACCCAGACGGCGCGCGAGTCCAAGGCGATCAACCATATTCGCGGGACGGCGATCATCATCGCGGGCTCGGGCATGTGCACGGGCGGGCGCGTCAAGCACCACCTGGTCAACAATATCACGCGCGAGGAGGCGACGATCATGTTCGTCGGCTATCAGGCCGAGGGCACGCTGGGGAGGCGGATCGTCGACGGCGCCGAGGAGGTCCGCATCCACGGGCGCATGCTGCCGGTTCGCGCCACGATCGCTAAGGTCCGCGGCTTCTCCGCCCACGCCGACCGCAACGAACTGTGCCACTGGCTGTCCGCCCTGCGGGAAGAGCCCCGCACGGTCTTCGCGGTGCATGGGGACGCGGCCAGCTCGAAGGCCTTCGCGGATTATCTCCACAAGAAGAACGGCTGGAAGGTCGTCGTGCCGAACTACAACGACACCGTCGTCCTGGACTGACGGGGCAGGCGTGCGCGGCGCGGGCGTCCCGTCAGGGACGCTCGAGAATAGCGGGTGCCGTGGCTTGACGCGAAGCGGCAACCACGTCTTCTCGAATGGAGACAACGTGGTTGCCGCTTCGCGTCAAACCACGGCACCCCGTCACGGCACCCGGTTCATGGGCGGGACGCCCATGGTACGGCTATTCGGCCGCGGCGAGGCGGCGTTTGCATTCCTCGAGGATGGCCACGCTCGAGCTGACGCCCACACGGGTCGTGCCCACCGCGCGCATCTCGAGGACCTGGTCGAGCGTCTTGACCCCGCCGGCGGCTTTGACCTGAACCGACGGGGGGGAGTGCTTGCGCATCAGGATCAGGTCGGCAAGGACGGCCCCCGTGCCGGGGGCGAAGCCTGTGGAGGTCTTGACCCAGTCGACGCCTATCTCACCGCAGATCTCGCACAGGCGGATCTTCTGGTCGTCGGTGAGATAGCAGTTCTCGAAGATGACCTTGAACTTGGCCCCGCCGGCGTGGACGGCCTCGTTGACCGCGGCGATCTCGTCGGCGACGTAGTCCCACTTGTCCGACAGGACCTGCGAGATGTTGACGACCATGTCCAGTTCATCCCCACCGTCGTCGAGGGCCTTTCGCGCCTCGGCGAGTTTGACCTCGGTCGCCTGGATGCCCTGGGGGAAGCTGATGGTCGTGCCGGCCTTCGCCCCGCCGGCCTGGAGAATCGGCGCGCACAGCGGCAGGGCGTACGGGTGCATGAAGGCGCTGGCCATCCCGTACTCGACGGCCAGCTTGCACCCGTCGATAAGCATCTGCTCGGTCAGTTCCGGCACGAGCAGCGAATGGTCAATCATGTCGGCAATGTCTTGGTAGGTATAGTCCACCACAATACTCCTGCAGGCTTCGCGGACATGCGAAGCGGCCCCCATCCTAGCCAATTCGTCGACCAACGCAAGGGCGCCCTCGACCCGGCGCAGGGCGTACGCATCTTAATCTCCAGCCGACGAACTGACCAGGAGCAGGAAGACA
>CAZVEV010000046.1:0-28747 GCA_964625865.1 uncultured Planctomycetaceae bacterium
TTTGCGCCGAACGTCACAAAACCCGTTCCGAGGACGCTGGTTTAAGGACTAGACAACGTCGTCGTTATGTATTCTCAACGAGAACGGCCGTCGCGTCATGAGGCAGACGGTTCGTGGATGCTGGCCGAAGGTCATGGCCGAACGAATGACGTGACCCACAGAACGTGACCGGGCGTAAACCGGCCGGTCGTTTGACCGGTGACGCGGCGAATGAGATGATACGGCCAGACATCAGGGAGCCAAGCCGATGACAAGACGATAGCGGGACAGACCTGCCGGACCCCGATCGAAGGGACTGAGGCATCGCGACCTCGTTATGGTGACTGGGGCCGGCAACGTACTGATTCTCATGGCACGCCTGACAAGCCGACACGGTCCAGACGGATGATGCCGAATAGATGTTTGGAAAAACCCCGCTGACGTCCCGTTACCGACTTGACACAGGCTTGCTCATAGATGTCCCCCGAATTCATTCTCTGGTCGCGATAGGCCCGGTGGACCTTCACCAGACGGTTCCACGCGTCGTAGGTGTAGGCGTGCTGGCCGTCGAACGTCATATTGGACATGGAGTCAAGCTAAACGATTGGTAATACGTTATGGAGGCGGGGTGCGGGGTGCTTTACGCTGTAAAGGTCGTCAAGGTCTTCGGCGAGGAGTTGTCGGGCGCTACAATGTTATGGCAGCGTGGGTTGTAGATCTCTGGACCCTCCGGACGGCTGGGGCTTTACACCGTGAAGTGTAAAGCATGCCCCGGCGGGAGGCGAGAGGGACTTCATTGCGGATTTCGGAATGCGGATTGCGGATCCCGGTCTCCGGCGGGGAATCCACTGTTGGCCCTGAGTTCACGCTCGAAGGACAATCCGCGATCCGCATTCCGCCCTTCGTCAGGCTCAGGACAAGCAGGATCCAAAGACAATCGTCCTCGGGCTTGCATGGGGGCGGCGGGGGTGGCATACTTGGGGGCGCGGCAACTCCGAAGACCTGAGACATATCGAGGAGGCCTGCGATGCGATTGACGCGGCGTGACGTGCTGGCGGGGACGGCTGGCGGGGTGGCGGGGGCGACGCTGTTGGGTGAGCTTCTGGCGGCGAAGGCCGCGGCGCCGGGCATTCGCCTGGGCGTGTGCGACTGGTCGCTGGGGCTGCGGGACACCAGGGCGCTCGACGCGGCCAGGCGGATCGGGCTTGACGGCGTGGAGATCTCGCCGTCGAACGTGGCCAAGACGCTCTCCTATGTCGACGCGGAGGTCCGCAAGCAGTACAAGGCCAAGATGGCGGCCACGGGCCTGACGGTCTGCTCGCTGGCGACGACGCTGACGAACTCCTACCCCCTGGCCACCGACCCGCGCGCGCCGGGCTGGCTGACGCAGACAATCGACACCGCGGCGGTCCTCGGGGCCAAGGTGATCCTGCTGGCGTTTTTCGGCAAGGGCGACCTGCTGGAGGGCAAGGGCGGGGAAAAGGGCCCGCGGAAGTTTAACCGCAAGGCCGTCGACGCCGTGGTCGCGCGCCTGAAGGCCGCCGCGCCGCACGCCAAAGCCAAAGGCATTACCCTCGGCATCGAGAGCTGGATGTCGGGCAAGCAGCACCTCGAAGTCCTGGACGCGGTCGCCCACGACTCGGTCGGCGTCTACTACGACATCGCCAACTCCACGCGCAGCGGGTACGACGTCCCGGCCGAGATTCGCGAGTTGAAGGGCCGTATCTGCCAGCTCCACTTCAAGGACAACAAGGGCTCGTTCGACTCGGGCGATCCGAAGATGGGCCCGATCGTCGAGGCGGTCAAGGCCATCAACTACCGCGGCTGGATCGTCCTGGAGCGGGCGTTCGGGCGGGACCGGGAGGCGTACTTCAAGGGCAATGCGCGGTTCGTCCGCAAGGCGTTCGGCCTCAAGGCCCCGACGGTCGACAAGCGTCCCGTCGCGGCGGGCGCCGTCACGAACTCGGTGGGCATGAAGCTGGTCCTCGCCAGGCCGGGCGAGTTTGTCATGGGCAGCGGCGCCACCGAAAAGGGGCGCCACGACGATGAGACGCCCCATCCGGTCCGGATCACGCGGGGCTTCCACATCGCGGCGGGCGAGGTCACGCAGGCGGTCTGGCAGGACGTGATGGGCTACAACCCCTCCAAGGTCAAGGGCGAGTCCCTGCCCGTCCATGGCGTTTCGTGGACCGAGGCCGTCGCGTTCTGCAAGAAGCTGTCGGCCAAGGAGGGCAAGACCTACCGCCTGCCGACCGAAGCCGAGTGGGAATACGCCTGCCGGGCCGGCTCGACCGGGGCGTTTGCCGGCTGCGGCGAGGCGGACAAGATGGCGTGGCACATGGACAACAGCGGCGAACGCCCCCGCGAGGTGGGCACGCGTCAGCCGAACGCGTGGGGGATCTACGACATGCACGGCAACGCGATGGAGTGGACGGCCGACTGGTACGCGAGCGAATACGGCAAGGGACGGGCTGTCGATCCGACGGGGCCCGCCGAGGGCAAGCTGCGCGTGGCGCGTGGCGGGTCATGGCTGCACTTCCCGCGCGCCTGCCGGTCCGCCGCGCGGCTGCCCGTCCGCCCCGCGTCGGGACCGAGCAACATGAGCTTCCGCGTGGTGATGGAAGCGGCCGGCGGCAAGCAGAGCAAGGCATAGAACTGAACAGAATCATAGTCTCGGGTGCCGTGGGCTGCTTGGGTGTCGTGGTTTGACGCGAAGCGGCAACCACGATGCCCGGGTGGCGAGAGGATCGTGGTTGCCGCTTCGCGTCAAACCACGGCACCGGCGCCACACCCGAGACAAGGCACGGAAGGAGACAACTGATGGCACCTGAAGCGCAGAACGGCGGCGTGCGGCGACGGACATTATTGGCCGGAGCGGCGGCGGCAACGGTGACCCTTGTCAAGCCCGGCCTGGTCCGAGGCGCCAAGGCCAACTCCGCCATCTCGCTCGGCCTGATCGGCTGCGGCGGGCGCGGAAAATGGATCGGCCAGTACTTCAAGAGGCACGGTGGATACAAGTGGGTCGCCTGCGCGGACTACTTCCCCGACCGGGCCCAGGGATTCGCCAAGGCCCACGGCATCCCGGCGGCCAATTGTCACGCGACCCTCTCGGGCTACAAGAAGCTGCTGGACGGCCCGTGCGACGCGGTGGTCATCAAGAACCCGCCGTTCTTCCACCCGCCCCACGCGGCGGCGGCCGTCGAGGCGGGAAAGCACGTCTACCTCGCCAAGCCCGTCGCCGTCGACGTGCCCGGCAGCCTGACCATCGCCCAGGCCGGCAAGAAGGCCACGCAGAAGAAGCTCGTGTTCTTCGTGGATTTCCAGACGCGCGCCAACCCGATCTACCGCCAGGCGGCCAAGAAGGTCCTCAACGGCGAGATCGGTCGCCTGACCTGCGGGGAGGCCCACTACCACGCCGGGCGCCTGAACAAGAAGGGCGACACGGCCGGGCCCGAAGGCAGGCTGAGAAACTGGGTCTTCGACAAGGCGCTGTCCGGCGACATCATCGTCGAGCAGAACATTCACGCGCTGGACGTGGCGTCGTGGCTGATCGACGCGGACCCGATCAAGGCCTTTGGCGCCGGCGGGCGGAAGGTCCGCGTGGACATCGGCGACTGCTGGGACCACTTCCTCGTGACGTACTTCTTCCCGAAGGACCTGCTTCTGGACTTCAGCTCCACGCAGTTCCTCCACGGCTTCAGCGACATCCAGTGCCGCATGTACGGCTCCCGCGGCACGATTGACACGCATTACAGCGGCCCGGTGTGGATCAAGGGCGGCGCGCGGCTGGAAGGCGACACCCGCGGGCTGTACGGCTCCGGCGTGGTCAACAACGTCAAGGCCTTCCACACGTTCATCACGGAAGGCCACTGCGCCAACACGACCGTCGCCCCGTCGGTCCGGAGCAACCTGACGTGCATTCTCGGGCGCGAGGCGGCCTACGCCGGCGACGTCGTGACCTATGACAGCCTGGTGAAGTCAGCGACCAGGATCGACGGCAGACTCCAGGGCCTCAAGAGCTGATCGCCCCTCGACGCCGCCAGACTCGGCGCGACCGAGTCCATGCGACGGACCTTGACATTTGTTCCCGTAAGCCCATACTTACAGGTCGGTCGCCCCGCCGGCGGGGCGCGTCGACGAACCGGTCAGGGGCCCCGCGGCCCTGACGCAATTGGAGAGTCCATCATGACCCTGACGAAATCAGCCCACGCCCTGCTCATCGCCCTTACCGCCTGCGCGATGGTCGCACTGGCCCCGGCCGCCGACTGGCCGGTCTATCGCGGTCCCACGTATGACGGGATATCGGCCGAAACCGGCTGGTTCAAGGCCGGCGCGAGCCCCAAGGTCGTCTGGTCGGCGCGCGTGGGGGTGGGCTTCAGTTCGATGGCCGTCGCCAACGGGCGCGTCTACACCATGGGCCAACTGACCAAGGACAGGGACACCGTCTCGTGTTTCGACGCGAAGACGGGCAAGAAGGAATGGGGCTTCACGTACGGCTGTCCGCGAAACCCGAAACTCTACGAGGGCGGCCCCAACGCGACGCCCACCGTTGACGGCGATCGCGTGTATGTCGTGTCCAAGGTCGGACACGTCTTCTGCCTCGAAGCCGCCACGGGCAAGCAGGTCTGGGGCATCAAGCTGCAGTCCAAGATGCCCACCTGGGGGTTCTCCGGCTCGCCGGTAATCGTGGGCGACAAGGTCATCCTGAACGCCCACTCGGCCGGCGTGGCGCTGAACAAGACCACCGGGAAGATCGTCTGGAAGTCCGCCGGCGGCGCCGGCGGCTACGCCACCCCCGTGCCCTACACCAGCGGCGAAAAGACCCTGGTCGTGCTCTTTACGTTCAAGAGCGTGGTGGCCGTCGATGCCGCCACCGGCAGGAAGGCCTGGGAGCACCCATGGCAGACCAAGTACAACGTCAATGCCGGCGACCCGATCCTCATCGACGGCGCCAAGAAGGTCTTCATCTCCAGCGGGTACAACAAGGGCTGCACGATGCTCGAGATCTCCGGCGGCTCGGCCCGCGAGGTCTGGACCAACGCGAACATGAAGAACAAGCACACCTGCTCGGTCCTGTACAATGGCGCGATCTTCGGCTTCGACGAGAAGACGCTGGCCTGCATCGACGCCAAGACGGGCAAGGCCCAGTGGTCCGACAGGTCTCTGGGCAGGGGCTCGGTGGCGCTGGCTGACGGCAAGCTGATCGTCCTGGGCGAACGCGGCCAGCTTGTGATCGCCGCCGCCACCGCCGACGGCTACAAGAAACTCGCCAGCGGACAGATTCTCAAGGGCAAGTGCTGGACCGCCCCGGTCCTGTCCGGCGGATACATCTACGCCCGCGACGCCACCAAGACCGGCGGCACACTGGTCTGCGTATCGGTGGGCAAGTGATCCCGGGCGGAATTGTCCCCGACATCCAAACAGAGGCCGACCGCCCTTTGGCCCGAAAGCCGCATCCCGCCCCCCGAGCGGTGGAGGTCTGCACTTTGCGCGTGTAAACCCCCGTCGGCTGCACGCCCCGCCAGAATGTAACCATCTTTACAGCAAGAGTGTGCAGCATTCCCGTCCCCGCGGGCCGACCTTGACGACCTTCACAGTGTGAACCTCCGTCAACTCCGTTGCACCACCAGGTTTCGATCTCTTGTTATTTTGACTCCAGCAAGGGATGCCCTCCTCTCTCGGCAACCTTGTCATTGCCAATACACTTGACTTCACAACACGAAGCCGTCGGCGTCCCAGGAATGGGTGGCTGTCCCGAATTAGCCCGGAGTGTGCGATTTTTCTCTTGCACAAACCGGCCGGGTGTGGTATGCTTTCTTGTGAAGGGTCATTGTCGGCCTGGAGAGTGACGCCGGGCGAGGGCATATGCGCGTGGGACCTCTCGCCTGAACGGTTGGTCGTGGAGCATGTCGCATGGCCGAGTAGTACGCAACGCGAATCGCCTGTTTCCGACGTTCCCACGTGTATGAGAAGGACCGGTGAGATGAAACGATTACACGCTATCCGGATGATTGTCGTTGTCGCAGGGGTGCTGTTTCTCCATTGCCCGGACGCATCGGCGGCCCCGATCATCCTCAACGGGAGTTTCGAAACCGACACGTTCACCAACGGCGGGGGTGGCACGGTCGGCCAGAACTTCGCTATCACCAACTGGGCCGATAACGATATCAACGCCGTGGGCATCAACCCGTTTTGGAACACTCGCCCCACCAGCGCCGGCGGATCGCCCCACGCCGACAACGGCGCGATCCCCGATGGCGACCAGGTCGCGTTCCTTCGCGCCAGCGCCACGCTAAGCCAGCCGATCAGCGGCTTCGAGATCGGCAAGATCTATCAGGTGTCCTACTACGAGAACAACCGCAGCGGCGCCTACGCCCCCGGCGGGCTCCAGGTGTTGCTCGACGCGACGGTCATCGTCGCCGACCACGCCACGCCGGCCGTCGGTGGATCAAACCCCTATCGTTTCATCACCAGCAGCCCGTTCACCGCCACCAACACAACGCACACCTTGATGTTCGAGTCGACCAGCGGCTTGGACAAATCCGTCCTGATCGACCACGTCACCATCGCCGAAATCCCCGAGCCGACAACCCTCGCCCTCCTGACCCTCACCCTGCCGACCCTTCTGAAGCGGGGCCGCCGAAAGAAGTAGGCCGTTGCGTCCCGGCCGTAAGACGTATCACGGGCACCGCGCCCGTGTCTGAATGTCGCCCAAACGGGCTGTCTTCCCGAGTCTTCACGGGCCAGATCCCGACGTACCCCGATGTGCAATCCGCAATCGATCATCCCCCCGCGCCAGGAAAAATCCGCAATCCGCAATCAATCGTCCCCCTGCCGTTTCCCCTGCCCTGTCCCGCCCGAGGAGTAGCCTGTCCCCTTTGTTCCCTATGGACGGGATGAGGCCGAATCAAGGCGGCAACGTGAATACACGATGTATAGTGCCCGGGGAGGTTTGCTGTAACGGATTGCTAATACATGTGTTGCATATAGACCAATAAGCGTCGAATCAGACGGTATCGTATGATCACTGCGACGACGAAGAAAATGGGGCAGGCGAAGAAAAGGGGGCAGGACTCATTGATGGGGAATGGCGGCGTGGTTCAGAAAGGGCTGATTTCAGGTAACACCATCGTGCAACTGAGCAGGCCATCGCCGAAAAGGCTGACACTTGTCCGCTACCGGCTACCACGCCCGCGACTGTTCCCCTCCTCTGAACCACGCCGAAATAGCGAACCATCCAGCGCATTCTGTTATCCGGTCACGGCTTGGTGGGGCGGGCGGCTTTCCAGTTGGCGTTCATTTGGGCGATCAGGGTGTTGAGCAGGTCTTTGTTCTTTGGGTCGAGGGCGAGGTTGGTGTTGCCGGCGGGGTCGGTGGCGTAGTCGTAGAGTTCGTAGCGGTGCGTGCCGGGCAGTTGGGCCCGGCTTCCTTTGGGAACGGGCGTGTCGTATCGGGTCAGGCGATATCGGTCGGTTCGCATGGACTGCGAGCCGATCCAGATGTTGAAGGCCGCCTTCTTCCAGCGCCGCGAGGGGTTCTTCAACAGGGGCACCATGCTGACGCCCTCGACGTGCTGGGGGATCGGCAGGCCGGCCAGTTCGCACACGGTCGGGTAGATGTCCACCAGTTCAGTCAGCGCATCGGTCTTGTCGCCTTTGGTGATGCCCGGGGCGGCGATCATGAACGGCACGCGGACGGCTTCCTCGTAGTTGCTGCACTTGGACCAGAGCTTGTGCTCACCCAGTTGCCACCCGTGATCGCCGCAGAGCACCACGACGGTATTGTCAGCCATCCCCAAATCGTCCAGCGTACGGAGTATTCGGCCGATCTGGGCGTCGATGAAGCTGACGCATGCCCAATAGCCGTGAATAAGCTCGCGCTGCTTCTTTTCGGGAAGAACGGGGAAGTCCTCGGCTGTATAGTCGGTGCGTTGTGCGGCGGCGGCGTTGACGACGCGGTCGCCGTAATGGCAGAGGTCTCCCCAACTGTTTCGGCCGATCGCGCCTTTGGGGAAATAGGGGTTCTCGGCGAGGTCAATCTCCTCGCGGCGATACAGGTCCCAGTACTTTTTGGGTGCGACCCAGGGCAGGTGCGGTCGGTAGAAGCCGGCGGCGAGAAACAGCGGCTTTCCCGACGTGCGGTGTTTCTTCAACTCTGCAATCGCCTTGTCGGCGGTCACGGCGTCGGGATACGCACTGTCCGGGGCGTCGACGCATTCGGTCAGCGGCGACTTGGCGTTCTTGCCCTTTCCCCGGAAGCGCTTGACCGCTTCACGATTCTTGGGCAACTGGTAGCCGGAACACCAGCCGTCGCACACATACTTGCGCTCCCAAAACGTATGCGTATACCGTTTCGTCCATGATTCCGGATCGTCGTTGTTGAAATGATAGACCTTCCCAATCGAGACGGTGTCATATCCGTTGGCCTTGAAGTGACCCGGCAGCGAGGGCTTGCCCTTGGGCAAGAGGCGTCGCAGTGTGCCCTGTCCCCTGTTTCGGGGATACATCCCGCTGAGGGTACTCACGCGCGACGGCATGCAGATGGGGACCTGGCAGTACGCCTTGTTGCAGACCAGCGACCGGGCGGCCAGCTTGTCCAAGTTCGGGCTGATGATCTTGCTCTCACCGTAACACCTAAGTTCCGGCCGCAAGTCGTCCACATAAATCAACAGCACGTTCTTTTTAGGTGGCGCGGCGTTGTCCTTCGCACAGACACTCCCCACGCTCACAGCGGCGATGCCCATACCGCACAGCCGAAGAAACCCCCTCCGCGTCGGACGGCCACCTGTCAACACGTTCATGTTCCTGCTCCCATAACACTTCGTCGATATGCAACAGTTGCCCGCGCCAGGGCCGTGGGCCCGCCAGAAGGTAGCCCCGCCCGGCAGGGCGGGGGTCCGAAGACGTAACGCAACGAGAAGCCCCGTAGGGGCGACAGAGGGCTTGGCGCCGCAACCCTCTTTCGCCCCTGCGGGGCTCTGGTGCGAGCAGGAGGCTCTGTGTTCCCCGCCCTGACGGACGGGGCTACCTTCTGGCGCCCCTGGCGGGGCTCCTGGCCGCCAAGAGCATTGGACGTCAGTGAAGTGTTACCTGCTCGCATATGATCCACAAGTCCCGCCGATCGTCATTTTCCGGCGCAGTAGAGGTATTTGTCGCCGCGGATGAGGATTCTGTTGTTGATGCAGACGGGGGTGGCGACGATGCGGTCGCCGAAGCTTGGGCGGGACAGGACCTTCAGGCCGGAGGGGGTGATGCGGCCGACGTAGCCGTCGCCGGTCTCGCGGACCATGACCATCAGGTCGCCTGCGACGGTGGGCGAGGAGTAGAACTTGCCCCTGCCGCCGGGCAGGTTCGTCTGCCAGATCTCCCGCCCGGTCTTGATGTCCAGGCAGGTGACTTTGCCCTTGTCGGCGAGGTGGTAGACCTTGCCAGCCGCCGCGGCGGGGGTCGGCACGTCCGAGCCGAGGCCCTTCTTCAGCCACAGGTGCGCCCCGCGCGTGATGTCGCCGCGCCCGCCGATCCTGACGCCGGCCAGGAAGCCCCCGCGCCCGTAGGGCACGACGGCGACGCCGTCGGAGATCACCGCAGAGGCGATCACGCGCCACATCGCCTTGTTGGACGGGTTGAACCCGCCGCAGGTCCATATCACGCGCCCGGTGGCCGCGTCGTGGGCGGTCAGGCGGTCGGCGCCCCAGATGACGACGGTCGTCTTGCCGCCTTCTTCCACGACGATCGGCGTGGTGTAGGCGTTGTCGTTCTCCTTGGGCACTCTGTACGTCCGGTTGACCTTCCACGCGGTCTTGCCGGTAGCCATGTCCAGCGCGACGACGTACGACGGGCCGGTGTGCATGACGGCGATGACGGCCTTCCCGTCGGCCAGCACGGGCGAGGTGCCCAGGTCCCACCACAGCGTGTCCTTGCCGTACTCCTGCTGGAGGTTCCGCTGCCAGAGGATCTTGCCCGCAAAGTCCAGCCCGGCGACCGTGCCGCTCTTGAAGTACGCCACGATCCGCTTGCCGTCAGTGATCACCGACGGATTGGACCCGCTGCCGTTCTTGTGCTTGCCCGGTCTCTGGCGGCCGAGCACGGTCATCCACTTCTTCTTGCCCGTCCAGTCGAAGCACAGCACGCCGTCGCGCCCGGTCTTGCCGGTCCCCACGCCGCTGGTGATGATGATGTTGTCGCCCCAGACGACCGGCGTCGACGAGCCCTTGCCCGGCAGGCGCGCCTTCCACAGCAGGCCGCTGTCGGCAGAGAAGTTCGTGGGGTACTGGCCCGCCTCAGCCATCCCGTTGCCCGTCGGCCCGCGCCAACTGGGCCAGTCGCCCGCGGGACACCACGCCGCCAAGGCCGCGATGACAACACTCGTTACGATGATCTGTCTCATGGGGCATCTCCTGTATAACAAGTAGAACCCGCATGATACGCTCTCCGGTCGCCCCGGACAAGACGGGCGCGAGAGCTACTTGCGCGGCCGCAGGACGGAGTGGATGGCGGTCAGCAGGGCGCTGTCGGGGGTGTCGGCGCTGAGTTCCCAGAACATCATCCCGCCGAGGCGGAGGCTGTTGACGTAGCGGGCCTTGGCACGGAGGCTCTCGGGATCGTCGTAGGAGATCATGATCCCCCGCTTCGCGTCGAACAGCCAGGGGACCTTCGCCTCGGCATGCCAGTGCCGCTCAAACCCGCCCTTGCCGATATACCTGGCCGCCAGGTCCTTGTAGTCGAAGACGCCGGGCTCCCACGTGCCCTTCGGCGCCCGCGCGGCGTGGGGCTGGTAGAGCCCGTTGTTGACGTTCTTGACCCCCGCCCAGCCGCGGCCATAGAAGGCGGCACCCAGGACGATCTTGCTTGCCGGGACTCCCGCGGCGAGGTACGCCCGGACGGCGGAGTCGGCGTTGTAATGCTTGCGAACGGTCGGGTCGGCTGCCCGGTCGCCCGTCGAAGCGTGCAGGGCGGAGTTGAAGTTCGTCAGCGTGCTCCATGAGCCGTGGAAGTCGTAGCTCATCAGGTTGATCCAGTCGAGGTGTCGGGCGGCGGCGGCCAGCTCGATGTTGCGGAACTTGTCCGGCCCGGCGGGGGCGGCGATCGTCAGCAGGTAGTGTGTCCGATCGGCCTTGCCCCGGGCGTCGAGCTGCTTTCGCAGCTCGGCCAGCAGGAGCGTGTAGTTCGTCTTGTCCGCCGGGCGGACACGATTTCCCGCCTTGCCACCGCTGACGGGGTATTCCCAGTCGATGTCCACGCCGTCAAAACCGTATTTGACCATGAACTCGACGCAGGACTTCGCGAAGACGGTCCGCGCCGCCGGCGTCAGGGCCACGTCGGAAAACGGGCCCGACAGCGTCCAGCCGCCGACGGAGATGAGCGTCTTGAGGTGCGGGTGTTTGGCCTTGAGCTTCCGCAACTGGTTGAAGCTGCCCCGCCCGACGCCGGGCTTCCACGTGTCGCCGGGATAGGCCTTGTCGACGGCGGCGTAACGGTCGAACAGGGCGCATCGCCCGTTGGCGATCTTGGCGAAAGCGTAGTTCAGGTGCGTCAGCCTGGCGGCGGGAATGTTGGCGACGTGATACTTGCGGGCATAGACGCCCCACTCGACAAAGTACCCGACGATCCGCCTGGCCGGTGGACCTTTCTCCGCCGCGGGGGCGAGCGAGGCGAGGCAGATGACCGTTGCGAGGACAAGTGGCGGTCGGCGTGTCATGGCAGTCTCCTGATGAATCGACTGGGGGCAGGATAGGGGATGGCGAGTTTTCCCGCAACGGGGCCCGCTGCGCTGCGGCGGGCCGCGGGAGGCGGCCAAGCTCCGTAGCCGCCCCGTAGCCGCATGCCGCGCTCCTACCCACCCCGTACCCCTTCGGCCGGGAGATCGTCGCTCAGGCCGCGGCCTCGTGCGTGCCAGAGGGTCCGGCTGAGCACGCGGGCAACTTGTCCGCCGGCGGCGGGTTAAACGGGGATGGCTTTGCGGACGTTCCGAATACTGGCGGCGGGATGGGCGGTATGCCTGTGCGCCTCGTTGGTGGCCGCCGGGGGGCCGGAGGCGCGGGGCAACCGCATTCCGGACTTCTCGTATTGCGGATACGGCGGGGGCGGGGTGGCCATTCCCGACGCGCCCGTCCGCGTGACGCTGAAGCCGACCGACGGGGCAGACGACGACGGGGCACGGATACAGGCGGCGATCGACACCGTCTCTGCGCTGCCCCTGGTCAAGGGCTTTCGCGGCGCGGTGCTGCTGAAGCGGGGCGTGTATCGGATAGCCGGGTCTCTGCGGCTGGGCGCCGCGGGGATCGTGCTTCGCGGCGAGGGTCAGACCACCGGCGGGACGGTGATCGTCGCGACCGGCACGAAGAAGCGCACGCTGATCGACGTTGGCGGCGGGCGCGGGCCCGGGACGGTCCGCGGGACGGAGCAACTGAAGATAGCCGACCCCTACGTGCCGGTCGGCGAGCGGACGTTTCGGCTGGCGTCGACGCGCGGCCTGGTGGCTAGCGACGCGATTGCGGTGGTCCGCGCAGCCAACGACGCGTGGATCCGCACGCTGGGCATGGACAGGCTGTCCAAGGGCGGATCGGACCCGGTGCGCAATTGGACGCCGCGGGAGTATACGGTACGGTACGACCGGACGGTGGAGGCCGTCAGGGGCACGTCGATCAGGATTGACGCGCCGATCGTCTGTGCCGTCGAGGCCGCGTGGGGCGGCGGATATGTCGTGAAGCTGGGCCCCGACGGGCGGATTCGCAACGTCGGCGTCGAGCGGCTTCGGCTGGTCAGCGCGTACCGCAAGGGGGCCGAAGACAGCGACGAGGCCCACGCGTGGCACGGCGTGGCGATCGGGGCGGTCGTCGACGGATGGGTGCGGAACGTCACGGCGGCGCACTTCGGCTACTCCACGGTCAGCGTGGGCCATTCGGCCAGCCGCATCACCGTGCAGGACTCGGCCTGCCTCGATCCGGTCTCGAGAATCACGGGCAAGCGGCGGTATTCGTTCAACGTCTCGGGCCAACGGGTGCTCGTCCAGCGGTGTTACACTCGCGGGGGCCGCCACGACTACGTCACACACGCCCGGGCACCGGGGCCCAACGTCTTCCTGGACTGCGTCGCCGACACGACGCACAGCGATTCGGGCCCGCACCACCGCTGGGCGACCGGGACGCTGTACGACAACATCCGCTGCGGCGAGTTGAACGTTCGCAATCGCGGGCGCAGCGGCACGGGGCACGGCTGGGCGGGGGCCAACCAGGTCTTCTGGAACTGTCGGACGTCGAAGATCATCTGTGACCGCCCGCCGACGGCGAGCAACTGGGCGGTCGGCTGCACGGGCCAGGTGCGCGGCTCGGGCGTGATCGAATCCCCCGGTCGCCCCGTTCAGCCGCGGAGCCTCTACCTGCACCAGCTCGCGGCCCGCCTCGGCGCCGGTGCGGTCGCCGTCGTCACCATTCCCGCTCAGCGCCGCGGTCCGATCGACGATGCGATCCGCGCCGCGCTGAGTAAATGACGACTCGCCCGGGTGCCATGACTTGCGGGCCCCGAAGGGGTCGTCAGCACTTGGCCGGGGGTCGACCGAAGGGAGGCCCCCGGATACATGCCCACACACATTACAGAGCCCCAGCGGGGTGATAGACGCAGGCACCGAAGCTATCGGGAAACGACGCTATCACCCCGTTGGGGCTCAGGCTGTTCCAGAACGTCAACCGGGGGCCTCCCTCTGGTCGACCCCCGGCCAAGTGCTGGCGACCCCTTCGGGGCCTGACGACAGGACGTACGTCGCACCTGGCGGGAGATTCGTGCAATAACGTCAGGCGCAGACGCGTTGTACGATGTGGTCGAGCGTCCCGGCGCACGGGGCGCTTGCTTGTATGCACCCCTGCACACCGTAGGGAAAGGGTCTGAGACGATGAGAGCATGTGTGGTGTCGTGCGTGGTGTGCGTTGTAACGGTCGCGGTGGCCTGCCCGGCGGCCGCTGGCGACTGGCCTCGGTTCCTCGGTCCGGGCGGCAAGGCGACCAGCGCGGACACGAACGTGCCGACAACGTGGAGCGAGTCTGAGAACCTCAAGTGGAAGCTGGCCCTGCCGGGGAGGGGCAGTTCCAGCCCGATCGTGGTGGGCGATCGCGTGTTCGTCACGTGCTACAGCGGTTACGGCATGGACGCGAGGAACCCGGGCAACAAGCGTGACCTGACGCGTCACCTGGTCTGCGTCGACCGGAGCACGGGCAAGATTGCCTGGTCGCAGGCCGTGCCCGCCGCGCCGGGCGAGAGCGAGTACCGCGGCTTTATCCGCGAGCACGGGTATGCCAGCAGCACGCCGGTGACTGACGGCAAGAGCGTGTTCGTGCTGTTCGGCAAGACGGGCGTGCTGGCGTTCAGCGTGACCGGCAAGAAGCTGTGGCAGGCCAAGGTGGGCACGCAGTCGAACAGGAAGGGTTGGGGTTCGGCGGCCAGTCCGATCCTGTACAAGAACACCGTCATCGTCAGCGCCGCCGAAGAGGGGCGGGCGATTATCGCTTTCGACAAGACCACCGGCAAGCAGGTGTGGAAGGCGGCGGCGGATCGCCTCGAACTGGCGTTCGGCACGCCGGCGCTGGTGGCCGTCGGCGGCAAGACGGAACTGGTCATCGGCGTTCCGAACGAGGTCTGGGGCCTGAGTCCCGAGACGGGCAAGCTCCAGTGGTATGCCGAGACGGACATCCCGGGCAACGTCTCGCCGAGCATCGCCTCGGCCGGCGGGATCGTGTACGTCACGGGGGGCTATCCGCGGTCGAGCAGCGCCGCGATCCGCGCGGGGCGAACGGGCAGCAGCAAGGACGTGACGAAGACGAACATCGTCTGGACCACGAGCGCGGCCTCGTACGTCGCCACGCCGCTTGTCCACAGGGGCCACCTGTATTGGCTGGACGATCGCGGCACGGCGTGGTGCCTGGAGGCTGCAACGGGCAAGCAGGTGTACCGCGAGCGCCTTGCGGATGCGGTTCGCGGCAGCGGCAGCGGGCGGATCTGCTACGCCTCGCCCGTGCTGGCCGGCGACAAGTTGTACGTCGTCAGCCGCGCCGGCGGGACGTACGTCTTCGACGCGGCGCCGAAGTTCAAACAACTCGCCCGCAACCGCTTTGCTTCCGATTCCAGCGACTTCAACGCGACGCCGGCGATCAGCGACGGGCAGGTGCTGCTCCGCTCGAACCGCTTCCTCTACTGCGTCGCGGCAGCAGCGAAATAATAGACTACGATTTACCGTGTGGAATGTTCCGTAGTGTCCTAAGTGACAGGAGAACCGAGATGACGAAGAAGTATGTGATGGTCCTGCTGGTGGGCGTGATCGCCCTTGGGATGGTGGCGCATGTTGTGATCGCCGCCGAAGAAGGCGAAGGCGGTCCGCGTCGCGGGCGCGGTCGAGGCCCGGGCGCCGGGCGTGGCCGAGGCGAAGGCGGCGAGCGGCCTGAAGGCCGTCCGGAAGGCAAGCCCGGCGGCGAAGGCCGTCGCAAAGGCGGCGAAGGCGGTGAAGGCGGCGAGGCGAGGCGCCGGCCCCCGATGCACATGATGCCGCCCCTGATGCGTGCGTTGGACGCCAACAAGGACGGCAAGCTGGACAAGAAAGAGATCGCCAACGCCTCGAAGGTGCTGGCCAAGCTCGCTGGCGAAGACGGCGTGCTCACGCGTGAAGAACTGCGTCCCAAGCGTCCCGGCGGCAAGGACGGCGATCGCCCCGAAGGCGGACGCGGACGCGGGCCCGGCAGGGGCCGCGGACCCGGCGGCGAGGGCGGACGCGGGCGTGGACCGGGCGGTGAAGGCGGCAAAGGCCGTGGACCGGGCGAGGGCGGCGACAGAGGGCGCGGACCCCGCCAAGGCGGCGACAGGCCCGAATAGCCGTTCGTACCGAGAAGTGTTGATTATTGACTGTCCGGGCGGCGCGTTTACGATAGACGCGTCGCCCGGACGTTGTGACAGCCACGAACCCTCGTGACAGGAGACACGCCATGACCAGACGACCCCTCGCCGTTCTCGCAGCCGCATGTGCCATCGCCATGCTCACCTACGCCACCTGGGCCCAGCCCGCGCGACGCAGGCCGCCCCGCGGGGGGGGTGTTTCTACCCTGACGGCCCCGCCGAAGGCCAAGGACGCGACCGAAAAGACCATCCTCGCCGTCCTGGACGACATGGACAAGAACCAGCGCCGGGGCAACATGAACGTGCCCACCGCCGACGGGCGCCTGCTCCGCATGCTGGCCGAGATGTCCAACGCCAAGACGGTCGTGGAGGTCGGCACGTCCAACGGGTACTCGGCGATCTGGATCGCCCTGGGCCTGCTGAAGACCGAGGGCAAGCTGATCACGTTCGAGATCGACGCCAAGCGGGCGAAGCTGGCGCGAGAGAACTTCAAGCGCGCCGGCGTGGAGAAGATCATCACGCTGGTCGAGGGCGACGCGCACAAGGAAGTGGGCAAGATCAAGGGCCCCATTGACATCATCTTCCTCGACGCGGACAAGGAAGGATACGTCGACTACCTCAAGCAGTTGCTGCCCAAGGTCCGCCCCGGCGGGCTGATCATCGCGCACAACACGCGGTCGCACCAGTCGGGCATGCAGCCGTACCTGAAGGCCGTCATGGAAGACGCGAACCTCGAGACCCTTTTCCTTAACATGCACTCCGCGGGCCTGGGCGTGACGATGAAGAAGCGATAGATGGAGAACGGCGAGTTCCGCAGAGCTATCGGGCCTCTCAGCGCCAGCGCCCTGGTCGCCGGGGGGATGATCGGCACGGGGATTTTCATCTTCGTCGGGGACGTCGCGGCGGGTCTGCCCAGCGCGGGGGCCATCGTGGCGGCCTGGGTCGCCGGCGGGGTGGTCGCCTCGTGCGGCGCGCTGTGTTTGGCGGAGCTGGCGTCGGCGTATCCCGAGACGGGCGGGACGTACGTGTTTCTCCAGCGCGCGTACGGTCCGGTGGTCGGGTTCCTGTATTCCTGGGCGAAGTTCCTGATCATGCGGACCGGCAGCCTGGGGATCATGGTCGTCGCGTTCGCAGGGTTCTCCTTGAGCTTTCTGGGCGTCGAGGCCCCGGCGTGGGTCAGCAAGCTCATTGCCATCGGCGCCCTCCTCGCGGTGACGGGCGTCAATGTAGTCGGCGTGCGGGCAGGCGTGGGTGTCCAGAACGTCCTGACGGCTATCAAGGTGGTCTGTCTGCTGGCCATCATCGCGGTGGGGGCGGCCTTCGCGCTGGACATGCTTGCCCCGCACGCCGTCGCCGTCCAGGCCCAGGCGCCGCCCGAGGGACCGCTTATTCTGCTGTTCGGCGCCGCGCTGATCCCCGTGATGTGGAGCTTCGGCGGGTGGGATGAGTCGCCCTTCGTTGCCGAAGAGGTCCGCAACCCCTCCCGGAACCTGCCCCTGTCTATCCTGGGCGGCCTGTGGGTGGTGACGATTCTCTATGTTGCGGTCAATGCCGCCTACCTCGCCGTCCTCTCCCCCGGCGAGGTCGCCGGCACGATGGGAACGACGGCCATCGTGGCCATGCAGCGCGCCCTTGGCGGCGAGGCGCCGGCAAAGGTCCTGGCCTTGGCGCTGATGATCTCCGCATTCGGGGCGGCCAATGGCTATGCGCTGACGGGGGCCCGTATTGCCTATGCCTCCGGGCGCGGACACGCGCTGTTCCGCTGGTTCGCCCATACCCATCCGCGGACGAAGACCCCCGTGCGCGGCTTGGCCTTCCAGGCGGTCCTGACGATCATCGTGGTCCTCGTCCTGGAAAACCCGCTCCAGTTGCTCTTCTACACGGGGCTGGCCTATTGGGCGTTCGCCTGCCTGACCACACTGGCGGTGATCGTGCTTCGCCGTCGCGACCCTGACCGCCGGCGCGTGTTCCGCGTGTGGGGCTATCCGGTCACGCCGATCCTCTTCGTCGTCGCGTCGATCGGTATGATGCTGGCCGTTGTCATCCGGTCCCGGACCAACGCACTGGCCACCGTGATCATCCTCGCCGTCGGCCTGCCGATCTACTTCGTCTCGGCGCGGTGGGACAAAGGCGCTGACGATACGGGCGACGTGGAGAACGCCGACTAGTGCGACGACTTGCCGGCGGTGGGCTCGTCTTCGGCTTCCTTGAGGAACACGTGGATCAGGCCGGCCCCGCCGACCATCATCAGGCCCCCGCCCAGCCACATCACCAGCGCCCCCGGGTTGCGCGTCGAGCGGTCCTCCTCGTAGGTGTGCATGTTGTGGATCGTTCGCAGCGTCGTGTCGGTCTGGAGACTGCCATAAAGGTACCCCGCCCCCAGCACGACCAGCCCGGTCAACGTGATGATGATGAATGCCTTGAACATGCTCCAGTAGTATAGTCCTCCGAAAACGGGGATTGCACGGACTAAAGGATCAGGGGAATGGGGTTTCGAGACGAAGGGTGTGCGGTCCGGTCCTTGTCACAGAAGGAGAGAACGGATTCTGGGTTGTTTCAGGATGGCGCATCGTTTAGCGGTCGATCGTCAGATCGACGTTCGCCGTTTTGGCGGCGTCCGGCGCGATGTCCGCAACACGCAGGTGGAGCGACAGTCGCGGCGCATGGCGCCATTGCACCACAAACGTCGATCTGACGATCGACCGCTAAACGGGGAACAAACGACACATCTTAGTCCCCTGCAATCCCGTAATCCTCGTCCTCTTTCCGTCGTCTAAGACGTCGTCTCGCCCTTGAGTTCGGCGATCCGGTCGCGAAGTTCCGCCGCTCGCTCGAACTCCAGCTCCTCGGCCGCCTGCATCATCTCGGCTTCCAGTGACGCGATCAACTGCGTCTGGTCGTATTCGCTCTGCCCGGCGCGGATGGCCTTGCGGGCGGTCTCGCGGGCGGCCAGTTGGTCGGTCAGGGCCGTGCTGATCGCCTTGGTGATCGTCTCGGGCGTGATGTCGTGCTCCCGGTTGTACGCCTCCTGGATCTCGCGCCGGCGCGCGGTCTCGTCCATCGCCTGGCGCATCGCGTCGGTGATCTTGTCGGCGTAGAGGAAGACGCGGGCGTTGACGTTTCGCGCGCAGCGTCCGATGGTCTGGGTCAGACTGGTCGCCGAGCGGAGGAAACCCTGCTTGTCGGCGTCGAGGATGGCCACCAGCGACACTTCGGGCAGGTCGAGCCCCTCGCGGAGCAGGTTCACGCCGACCAGCACGTCGAAGGCGCCTTTCCGCAGGTCGCGCAGGATCTCCACGCGCTCGATCGTGTCGATCTCGCTGTGGAGGTACTTGCAGCGGAAGCCCTCCTTGCGAATGAACTCGGCGAGGTCCTCGCTGAGGCGCTTGGTCAGCGTGGTAATCAGCGTCCGCTCGCCGGCCTCGACGCGCTGGCGGATCTCGGAAAGCAGGTCGGCGACCTGCCCGCGGGCCGGACGCACCTCGATCGGCGGGTCAATCAGCCCGGTCGGGCGGATCACCTGCTCGACAACCTCCCCGCCGGTCAGCTCCAGTTCGTAGCTTGCCGGGGTCGCCGAGACGAACAGCGCGTTGTGCCACGTCTCGACGAACTCCTCGAACCGCAGGGGCCTGTTGTCCATCGCGCTGGGCAGGCGGAACCCGTGGTCCACCAGGACGGTCTTCCTGCTGCGATCGCCGTTGAACATCGCGCGGACCTGCGGAATCGTCACGTGCGACTCGTCGATGATCAGCAGGAAGTCGTCGCCGAAGTAGTCGATCAGCGTGTAGGGCCTGTCGCCCGGCGCGCGGCCGTCGAGATAGCGCGAGTAGTTCTCGATGCCCGGGCACGTGCCCACCTCGAGCATCATCTCCATGTCGTACCGCGTGCGGGCGGCGAGGCGCTGGGCCTCCAGCAGCTTGCCTCCGTTCCGCAGGGCGATCAGGCGATTCTCGAGTTCGACCTTGATCTGCTCGACGGCCCCGCTGATCGTCTCGTCGTCGGCCAGGTAGTGGACAGCCGGGTAGATGAACGCCCGGTCGGTCGTGCTCAGCGTCTCGCCGGTCAGCGGATTGATCAGGCGGACGGCGTCGATCTGGTCGCCGAAGAACTCCACCTGGTAGCCGAACTCCTCGTAGGCCGGGTAGATGTCCACCGTGTCGCCGCGCACCCGGAACGTGCCGCGTTTGAAATCCACGTCGTTGCGGTCGTACTGGAGGTAGACGAACTGGCGGAGCAGCTCGTTGCGGGGGATCTCGCGCCCGACCTCGATGGCGGCGACCATCTTCTGGTATTCCTCCGGGCTGCCCAGGCCGAAGATGCACGAGACCGACGCGACGATGATCACGTCTTTGCGGCTGGTCAGGCTGGTGGTGGCGCTGAGGCGCAGGCGGTCCAGGTCGTCGTTGCGCGAGGCGTCCTTCTCGATGTAAATGTCGCGCTGCGGGATGTAGGCCTCGGGCTGGTAGTAGTCGTAGTAGCTGACGAAGTACTCGACGGCGTTTTCGGGGAACAGCTCCTTGAACTCGTTGTAGAGTTGCGCCGCGAGCGTCTTGTTATGGCTGACGACCAGCGTGGGCTTCTGGAGGCGCTCGACGAGATGGGCCATCGTAAACGTCTTGCCGCTGCCGGTGACCCCCAGCAGGATGTTACGGCTTTGCCCGGCGCGGAAGTTCGCCTCCAGCTTATCAATCGCCGCCGGCTGATCGCCCCGCGGCGTCATGTCCGAGATCACCTTAAACTCGCCCATAGGTACTCCATCCCGCCCGGGAGGGGCGGTCGCAATTCCGAAGTATACCACAAAGCCCGCCCGCGGCGTCCACGCCAAAAAGGCGATACAGGGCTTACGGTGTGCGACCTTTTTGGGCCTGTTGCCCAGACGGGGTTGTTCAGATCCCCATGGCAGGCGGGCAATACCGGGGCGCTTCTTGCCGGATTGGGGCCAACACGCGGGCGTGATATCTCAGCACGCCCAGGTGGCGGTACAGAACCAACAGGGGCGACAGAGGGTTTGGGCGCCGCAGCCCTCTGTCGCCCCTGGCGGGGCTCCGGCGGAGAATACCGTCTCCCGTTGACCCCGCCCTGATGGGCTCACCTTTGCCCACATCTTGCCTGCGAGGTGATGAGGGTGTCATGGAGATCTTCGTCGGGTTCGATATTGCCCAGCGCCTCTGCGTCGGCGCGTCGCTACAGCCATTCCACTGACACACTGCCCAGCGACGTCCAGGCCAACTCATCAGCCCGGACTGCCCCCGTCGCCTGGCATCGAAGATGTGGGTAAAGGTGAGCGGTGACGGGCGGGGCTACCTTCCTGCGGGCCTGACGGCCGTGACGGGCATGCGACTATCCTGTCGTGGACCCGGATTCATTCGAAGCACGGGCATCGACCCGAGCCGATTCCGACCCTTGCTCCGCGGCTGACAGGTCTATAATGTGACATCATGATACGAGGTCTGACCAGGGAGATGCCATGAGTTGCCTTAAGGGAAAGAGCGAAGCCAAGCGCAAGCCCGGCCGTTACGCGTGCGCCAAGTGCGGCGCCGTCACCAAGAAGAAGAAGCACCTCTGCAAGCCGAAGAAGATCAAGGGCTGACGGCGCAACGCAGGTCGTTCTACGGCAGGTTCACGCTGCCGGTCCGATACGTGTGCAACTCAATTCAGCCTCCCAAGGGACTGCATCGCGATGTTCTCCGCAGGCGCAGATACCATGCCACGGATAGCGCCTCGACACGGCCCGAAACTTCCATCATCTCTCAGCGCTGCCCAAACACGGCGACAATCAACGTGCGCTACAATTCAGTGACGTTCAGAGGTCAGGCGTGATGACAACTTGGCGGTGAAATGCCTTGGCCAGAAGGATGCTCTTTCGCCGGCCGGCTTCGATCTCACCATCCACCACGCCGCGGCCATGCACGCGGAGAACCAGCCTCGTTCCCGCCATCGCGCACGAGATGTCTTCCACCGCATCCTGGTGCGTGCGGTCCAGTCCATCTGCAAGGCGGAGAATGCCTCCAAGCATCCGGACGGTGTGGCGATCGCCGGCCTGGAGACTGGCGTAATGCTCGTGATCGTCGCGGGGCAGCGCCCTGCGGTGATAGCGCGCTATCGAGGATACGATCCGGCGCTCGCGCCGGTCAGCGAGCACGTCATCCGCATCGAGTATCAGCTTCATGGAGTTCTTGTGATGCTTCCGCTGGCCATACATCCAGCCGATATCATGGAGGATCCCCGCACAGTGCAACCATGTTCGTTGCCGCAGGCCCATGCCATGCAGCGGTTGCAGAAGGTCAAACAGGCGCAGGGCCAGGAACGAGACCTGTTGAGCGTGCTCGACCTCATAGGCGCATCGCTCGGCCAACTGTCTGGCTCGGCCCACCTCGGGTGCGGCCCGCTTGACGGCTTCTGCGGCAACGTGGCGGGCAAGCCGGTCGGTCGCTTCATCGAAGTTATGCCCGTGGAGAACCATCTGGGCGAACACTTCGGGCAGGCCCTTGCGGCGTATCGCTTCGGCGGCGGCTGTCCAATCGTACTCAAGACGAACGAACTCCAGATCGAGGGCGTCTCCGTCGGCGGTGAGCACGGCGTAGCACGCACGGGGGTCGCCTCCCTCGGGTCTGCCCACGGCGCCCGGATTGATGAATCGCACTCCGTTGACCGTCCGATCGACTTGACGATGTGAATGGCCTGAAAGGAGGATGTCAGCATCGACCTCCGCCGCCAACTCCGCGAGGGCCTCGTCCGGCGTGTCGGGTGTGACGACATGGTCGGGCCTGCCGGGCCCGGCATGGGTCATCAGTACACGTCGCCCGGCCAGTTCGAGGCACTGCTGCCGGCCGAGACGGGCCAGGATCCGCCGCCCCTGCGATGAGAGCTGGTGGTAAGCCCAGCGGAACGCGAAAAGCTTGGTAGGGTTCTTCGGCCGCGCGCGGCCGATCGAGCCCGGACAGAAGCTCAGTACCTTGACGTCGTAATTCCCAATGACCCCCGCCGAACGGTCAGTTCCAAGGCGCTGGACGACCTCGTCGGGAAAGGCACCATAGCCGGTCCTGTCACCGAGATCCCACATCGCCGTGCATCCTCTGACCTGGGCATCGGCACAGACGGCCTCCAGGGCATGCAGGTTTGCGTGGACATCAGATATCAGCGCTATTCTCATCAGTCTACTGCTTTGCCTGTTCAACGGGCTGCTTCGCCCGCGACCGTGACTACACGCCCAATCCTATGCCGTCGGCATACGCGCTTCCAGTGAAGATACCGCTGATGTTGGTCATTGGGCTTGCCCCCGCAGTCCTTCACATCGAAGTAGAATCCTACCCGAGGCACGCCCTGGATCACCCGCCGCTGCGACTGCTCTTGCTGTGGCACCATGTGTGGCTTCCCTTCTGATTCCTCTGGCGCAGTCGTAGGCTTTTCCAGCGCCCGGGCGGTATGCTATGTTGTCAGTCCGCGGTCGCCCGCGTTGGACCGTTCACATAAGGGAGACTCACCATGTGCACTCAACGCACAGCCGTGCCTGTCTGGATCGCGATCCTGGTCATGCTGTCGTCTTCGACGGTGTGCCTCGCCGAACCGTTCGCCCTGCCCCTGACGGTCCAGGAGTCTGCCGGGGTCACGAGGAAGGCCGCGCGGGTCTCCGGCGGCGTGCCCCTGCCGCCCGGACGCTTCGCCAAGGATCAGCCCTTTGCGCTGCACCGCGCCGGCGGGGCCGAACTGCCCTGCCAGGTCACCCCGCTGGTGGTGCACACCGACGGCACGCTGCGGTGGGTGCTGCTGGACTTCCAGGACGATATCGCCGCGTCGGGCACGAACACGTACGTCCTGCGTGCGGCCAAGCCGACCGCCAGGGGGCCGCGCGGACTTCAGGTCAGCCAGGTCGGCGGCGACGTCAGCGTCGATACGGGCAAGATCCGCTTCGTCATCGCGAAGTACAGGCCGTTCGGCCTGTTCGATTCGGTTTCCGTCGGCGGGCGAGCGGTCATCGCGCCGGGGAAGCTCACGATGACGTGCCTGCGGGGTCGGACCGGATGGAACGATCCGGCCAAGTGGCAGCCGCGCCGGTTCGCCGCCGGACCGCCGGAGACGATCCGGGCCTGGCATGCAGGTCCGCAGCGCGTGACGCTGGAGGTGACCGGGGCGTTCACAGACGACGAACTCAAGACGGGCTACCAGGCGTGGATCACCGCGTGGGCGGGCAGCAGTCGCGTGCACGTCAAGCTCAAGTTGCGAAACTCCAATCCCGAGCAGTACACCCTCGCGCTGGTGGCCCGGGCGGCGCTGGAGCTTCGGCTGGCCGAGGCGACGCGCGGGGTCCAGTTGGGCGCGGCCAGGCCGCTGAAGACCGGGCCCGGGGGCTGGATACACCAGGGGCTGTACCTGCACCGGACGTGGCAGGACATTGCGGGGTCGGTCAAGGCCGGCAACGGTTCGCAGGTGCTGTGGACCGGCAACGGGCCCAAGGATGCCCCGGCCGGATGGATCGCGGCGACTGGTAGCAGGACGGTCTTTGTCTGCGACCGTCTGTTTGCGACCAACCCGGCCCGCCGACTGGCGGCGGGTACGAACTCGCTGACACTCGAGCCGATCGCCGAGCGATTCGAAGGCCCCGTGGACCGGAAGTTCAAGAAGGACCGCCGCGTGGGCCAGCCGTGGGGGTCGCAGGGCTTCTGGCTGTACGATTGCAGCCATCACTCGTCGGAGTATCTCATCGACTTCGACGCCCCAGCCGACGCGGCGGCGCTGGCGAGCCTGGCGCGGGCGTCGCGGAATCGCCTGTGGGTCGTCGCGCCGGGTGAACACTACAGCACGTGCGAGGCGCTGGGGACGGGGCGGTTCGGCACGCTGGCCGACGAGATCGCCTGCTACCGCAAGTGGGGCTGGGCGTTTGCCGACAAGCAACTGCCCCGGGAGAGCACCCACCGCCCGGACCACTTCGTCGACTGGGAAGACAACCACTACGAGAGCGAGGCCGACAGCGTCCAGGGCCTGCTGCTGATGTACCTGAGGACGGGTCAGCGGGGATGGCTCGACCTGGCTGACGCCTGGGCGCGGTACCACATGGACCTGGAGGCCTGGCGCACGGACGGATGGCGGTGGAAGGACGGGGCGATCTGGTTCCCGTCCGGCGGGCCGCAGGGCAACCGGCGCGTGCGGACCAAGTGGAACTTCGCGTGGGGCCCCAACTGGGGCGACCGCAAGGGCAGCATCGAGTGCGCCGACCTGTGGAGGCAGGGGCGCGGCAAGAGCTGCTACTGCCATTTCTACGGCTCGGGACTGGCCGACTGGTACTGCCTGACCGGCGACCCGGACGCCCTGGTCGCGGCGATCGACAACGTCGAGCAGAAGGACAGCGAGTTTCGCCAGTACCGCAAGTTCACGCCGGGCAAGACGGCTGTCGGATCGATTCGCGGCTTCGGACGCGGGTTCGAGGTGATGATGCGGGTCCTCCAGGTCGCGCCCGACAACGCCTACGTCCGCGATCTGTGCCGCCTCTGTGCCCGAACGCTCTGGTCCAGCCCGCTGCTGGACGAGAGGGGGTTCCACTGCAGCCGTATCGGACAGATGCCCGCCAAGAACCTCTCGGCCAAGGCCAAACAGTGGATGGACCGCAACGGCGTGAAGATCATCACCCGCGGCAGCAACATCGAGTCGCTCAGTGCGGGAGGCAAGACGTGGAAGGTTCGCGCGATGGGCGGCACGTGGATGCACGTGTATATCCAGAACGGCGCGGACCTCTACGCCCGCGTCCTCGGCAACGACGACAGCGCCGAAGACATGCGGGACTTCACGACCGGATTCGCCCACTTCAGCGCGCGATACATGCTCAGCCCGACCTGTCACCAGACGTGGTACTACGCGTACCTCGACGTGCCCGAATTCGGCAGGATCTACGACCCGTGGGCCTTCGACCACACCGACACGCGAGACGGCGAGGGCTGTGTCCACTCGGGGTACTACACGCGCCACTACATCGACGCGTGCACGAAAGGCTACTCGCTGACCGGCGAGGCGGGGCTGCTGACTGCGGCGCGGGAGTTCTGGCACTACGGGTCCAAGCGGCGGTATCGAACCAAGCAGCTCAACGCGGGACGCGACGCGGTGGGCATGTTCGCCGGCCACAGGCCCCCCAAGGACGACACCGTGCTGGCCGCGTCGAGACTGTTCCACGAGGTCGCCCGCCCGCGCCGCGACGCCCAGCCGCCCAAGGCCGTGACCGATCTGCGGGTGCGTTTGCTGCCGGGAGGCAAGGCCGAGGTCTCCTTCACCGCCCCGGCCGACGCGGGCGGCGGCAAGGTCGTCCGATACCAGGTCAAGGCCGCCGCGCTGCCGATCGTCCCCTACGAGCAATTCGACTACGCGCGCGACGTCGGCCGGAAGCGGAACTGGTGGCGCGCGACGAACTTGAAAGGCGAGCCGACCCCCGGTGCGCCCGGCAGCCCCGAACGCTTCACCGTCACCGCCCTGCCCGACGCCAAGGAGTTGTACTTCGCCGTCCGCAGCTTCGACAACAGCGCCAACCGCAGCGCGATCAGCAACGCGGTTGCCGTAACAACCGGACGATGAGCTGTCGCGCGGCGCGTACCGTCCGTTGAAGTGGTGTCTGACGAGGATGTTCCGGCGGGGATAGCTGTTGCCAGCGGCGTCCGACGGTGGTATTGTTCTTCTGGAGGGTTCGACGGGTTTAGAGGATAAGAGGACCATGGTCGCGGCGGTGACAGTTTATGAAACCTTGGCCGATGTGTGGTGGATCGGCGTGGTGGCGTTGGGCGTGTCGCTCGTGCTGACGCCCATCGTCCGTCTGATCGCCTATCGCGCGAGGGTCGTCGACCGTCCGGACGACCTGCTCAAACCGCACGCCAGACCGATTGCGTATATGGGCGGAGTCGCGATGTGCGTCGGTCTGCTGGCCGGTCTGGCGGCTTACGTGGCCATCCTTCCGGATGCCTCGCAGCGCTGGGCGGATATCGGTAGTGACATGGCGGTGTGGGACCTTCCCGCATTGCAGCAGAACGTCGTGTGGAAGGTTCTGGCGTTTGCGACGGCGGGCGTCCTGATCACGGTCATCGGGCTTGTCGACGACCTTCGCAACATCCGACCGCGAACGAAAGTCTACGGCCAGGTCTTGGCCGCGATCATCCTGCTGGCCGGGGGAATCGGGCATTCCCTGGCCAAGGCTCTCATGGCATCGCTGTCTCTCCCCGTCCCGCCGGACTGGATCCTGCTGCCAGTCAGTTGTCTTCTCACGATCATCATGGTCATCGCCACCTGCAACGCCACCAACCTGTTGGACGGACTCGACGGACTGTGCGGCGGGGTCACGGGCATCGTGGCCCTGGGATTTCTGGCCTTGGCGGCCAGTCTGGCGGTGTGGACCCGCCTGCCGAACACGGATGAACTTCGCGTGGTGATCTGTCTGGCGATGGCCGGCGGCGTGCTGGGCTTCCTGCCGTACAACATCCCTCCGGCAAGCATCTTCATGGGCGACGCCGGCAGCATGCTGCTGGGCTTCTTCGTGGCGACAATGATGGCCCTGTTCTGCGACGAGGGTCACGCCCGCTGGCTGATGGCCGCCATGGTGATCTTCGCCCTGCCCATCCTCGACACGACCCTTGCCGTCGTCCGACGCCTTTGGGCCGGAAAGAGCATCTTCACCGGTGATCGAAGCCACCTCTACGATCAACTCGTCGACAGGGGCATGTCGGTCAAGCAGGTCGTGGTGTTGTTCTACATCCTGACGATCCTCGCCGCCGGTATCGGCGTCGGCGGCGCGATCTGGTTTCGCGCCAGGGTGGTCGCCCCAGTCTACGTCGCGCTCCTGATCGTCATCTGGACGATCTTCTACAAAAAGGGGATGATCGTGCCGGAAAAACCCGATGAAACAGGCCAGGGCGACCAAGGCGATCAGTGACGCAATGCCGCAACGGCTGGCCCCTGCCCCTTCCGGTGGCCAGTATCATGTCCACCTGGCCCAGACCAGAGCCGCGCCGTCCCCTGACGCCATAGCAGCCTGTTGAAGAACTCTCAACATGACGAGGGCTTGGCTGGCGTGGTATAATGCGGGCAGATCGATCATCATGGAGGATTGATCGACGGCAATGGGTAAACGGCAACGGCAGCAGGCATTGTGGGGGGCTACTGGGGACATGCCGCCAGCACCGGGACATCCGTCTTACACGAAGCTCAACGCTGTTCTGGCTACGCACGGGTTTGACAAGTTCGTTGAGGACCTCTGCGCGAAGTTCTACCACGAGAGTCTGGGGCGGCCGGGCATCCCGCCGGGCGTGTATGTCCGGATGTTGCTGATCGGCTACTTCGAAGGGGTCGACGCCACAACGCTGGAGGCCAACGCGGCGATGCGGAGCATCATCCGGCGTGACACGGCCGAGAGTTACGATGAGTTCCTCACGGGTCTGGCCGAGGCCTCGGGGATCGAGACGCCGACGCGTGAGGATCTGGCGAAGGTCGACAAGAGCCGCAAAAACAAGGCATCGAATGACGATGGGTTCAACCCGAACGATCCTGACGCGAAGATCACGAAGATGAAAGATGGTCGAACGCATTTGCGAGGTCACCCCAATATCTTGAAACGGCTGCTGATCCATGTGGCGGGGTTCAACCTTGACCTGGTGATGCACGCGGCGTTTGGCATCGGCAAGCCCCGGCGCATGCAAGTCAGGCTCGGGGAGCTGTTGGGAGGCCTTCTTGGTCGAGTTTGGTCCACATGGCGCTGCGTGACGGGCCCGGATTGTGTTCTGCGTCATCGGAGTGGAAACCACGGAACACTATCGACGATACCGGGCCGCCTGACGACGACGGCGAGAACAGCGAATCTATCAACGGGCTGCTAGTGCCGTTTCCAATTAGGTTCTATCGCTTTTGCTTTCGTTTTCGTTTTGCGT
>CAZVEV010000047.1:0-28739 GCA_964625865.1 uncultured Planctomycetaceae bacterium
CGCGGGAAGCACGATCGCCAGCACGGCCAGCAGGCCGGCCCACCGCGTTTTGGGGTGGCCTGTTATTGTGAATCGCATAGGGCTCCTCATTGAGGCTGCTTGCTCGCGGCGACGGGCACGGGCTGTTTGGTCATCAGGGCCTGGCTGACGCGGCGGTAGTCCTGCGAGATTCGCGGGGGCAGATGGTCTTCGAGCGGCACGGCCGTGGCGGGGACGGCGACGAGGCGGTCGGCGAGAATCCATGCTTCGGTCAGAGCTGTCGCCCTTGGTTTCCGCTCGGCGGCGGGGTCAGCGATCAGGCGGGCGCGGACGGCTATCGTCTTGCCGCGCCACCGCCTTAGATCGAACGCGTGGATGGACCATCTCGCGTCCTTTGCGGATTGCCTCGCCGCCACCGGCTTGCCGTCCACCGTCACTTCCACGTCAATCGTACCCCACGGCTGGACGATCAACTCGTAGCGTTTCATCGCTTCGTCGGGGACCTTCAGGGTCACCGCGAGGGCTTTGTCGTCGATGGCGGCCTTGGCGGGGGGAAGCGGCTTGGGCACTTGCGCGAGGCGGGCCTTCGGCTTGCCCGGGTCGATCTCGTAGACGATCACGGTATCGCCCGGAACGGTCACCTCAAACGCCTTGCCGGCCGTCAGGGCCCAGGGCATCTGCTCGACGAACGGGTAGACCGCTCGTGCGCGGTACGGCTTGCCGGCCGGCCCGCGATAGTAGACCGTCCGGTCGAACGGCACGGTAAGGACCTGGGCGTTGCGATTGGGATTCCGCACGGTGAGGATCGCCCGCCCGTCGACCCAACTGACGAAGCCGTAGACCTCGCCCCTGGCCGCATTGCCCCCGACGATCACCGTGTTGACCAGTCGCTGCTGGTTCCGGACGGCCCAATCGGACGCCTTGCCCAGGACACGCCATTGGCCCTCGCTGAGCAACTTCGGCGTGATGTACAGTTCCTTGACCATCGTGCCGCGAGCGTAATACATCATGACGTGATTGGCCCAATCGTCCAGCAGATCCTTGCCGTCGGTGAACGGCTTCTTGCTGGAGAAGATAATCCCGTGGGTCATGAAGTTGGCGATGGGAATGACGGGGCGCGGGCAGCGTGCGGCGTTGTTGAAACTCTCGAAGAAGTACTTGTCGCGATAGGACGTCGAGCGGTCGCGCTGCGAGAGCAGGGGCCATTCCCTGCTGTTGCCCGAATCGCCCGACATCATCCACAGCGCATCGACGTGCTGCAGCCACCAGGGCGAGAACCACGACCCGTTTGTGTAGTTCTGGTAGACCTTCGGGTTCAGCGACCGCTCGTAACGGAGCAGGTCGAGCGTTACGTCGAGGCAGGCCTCGCGGGCGTGGCGCTGCGAGAGGTAGTCGCTGGTGAAGTTGTGGTTGAAGTCGTGCTTGATGTAGTCCACGCCGGCCTCGACGATGAGGAATCGCAGGGCCTTCTTCAGGTCGCGCTGGTAGCGGGGATCGAGAATGTTGAAGTACGCCTTGCCCTGCATCCACCGGGCCTTGCGCTCGAAGCCCTCCGCATAGGCGGGCTTGTAGCCGATCTTGAGCCCGTGGGCCGTGCTCTGGTTCGTCCCGTCCAGCGCCATCCAGATCCCCAGGTGCGTCTTGTCGTGGGCCATCAGGGCTTTGGCAAGGTCCGGAAGCGGGGAATGGGTCGCGTCGACCTTCGGCTGAAAGATGTACTCGAACGCCTTGGAGTTCTGCCATCCGTGGTCGGGCACGATCGCGTCGAGCCTGGCCCCATACGTCTTGAGCTTGTCGTTGATGGGCTTGTAGACGTTGGGGATGAAATGCTCGACGCTGAGGTTCTTGCCCTCGTGGCTGTACCAGTTGTTGTAGTGCAGGTGGCTTCGCGGGGGCTTGCGGGTTTCGGCGATGTAGTCAAACAGGGCCAGTTCGGCGCCGTCGCCCTTGGTCCGCGCCAGCCCGATTACCGCGCGCTTGCTCTCGATGCCCCACGCCCCGCCGGCCTGCTGACGGGCGTACCCGGGGAAGTGAAAGACCGTCACCAGCCCCTTTCGCGGCGCGAAGTCCTTGTCGCGCCCGGCGAGGTCCACCATGTAGTCCCATCGGTAGAAGTAGTCCGGGGCGGCGAACCCGTCGCTGTGGCGGCTGTAGAAGCATGGGTAGTCGGCCCCGACGAACCAGTTGCCCACAAACACCGCCTCGCCGCGCCCGCCGCGAGAGGCCTTTTCCGACGTCGAGAACCGCCAGACCTGCAGGCGGTCGACCTTCTCGCCCTTGCTCATCGTCAGGGCGACGGTCTTGTGCAGCCACGGGCCCTTGCCCAGCGCATACGTCACCGTTACCGCGCGGGGCGCCTTGGCCGCCGCGGGCTTGGGGGCATACTTGACCACGAGCGCCTGCGATCCGTCGTTGCCGGTCTTCTTGTGCATCCCGGTCGCCGTGTAGTCGGCGGCCGTGAAGCGGCTGTCATCGAACAGCAGGATCTCGAACTCGTCGCTGTCAAGCGTCAGCGCGTCGGCCCCATCAACGCGAGCCAGGGAGCGGCAGGCCCAGACCCCGCCGGTGCGCTTGAAGTCCACCTGAATGTGCGCGTTCGCCAGACGGACCGCCCGCGGGGTCTCGGCCAGCAGGGCCGTCGACAACAGACCAACGACTACACATACGAATGTCCTGCAACGCGCCATGGATGGGTCTCCTGTCAAAACCGCCTCTTGTCGGTTGGCCTATGATACAGGTTTTGACAGGGAATTGCGCGAGGGCCGAGCGAGTGTATCCGTCACGGTGTCTTCCGGGCTGCCAGGCCCGGGCGGCTCAGGCGGTAGACGTAATCGCCCCAGAGGGGGCAGTTCAGGTCGATCCAGCACTTGATCCGGCGCCATTGCTCGGGCGTGAGCTTGACCTTGTTGTGCCCGGCTTCGAGGTGGGCTATGAGCTTGCTCCGCGTCGTGCCGAACGTCAGTGGCTGCGCCTTGCGCGGACGAACCCCATACGACCAGTTAAAGTAGTGGACCCAGCCTTTCTCGATCAGCGTGCGATACGAGGCGGGGACCTTCTCCCGGTCGAGTGTGCCGGTGAGATTGATGCCCTTCTTGTGCCTGGCGTTGTGGCAGCGTGCACAGTGGGCGTCCCATACCGGCTGGACGACCTTCTCATAGGACAGCGGCACGGCGCCCCAGGGCGGGGCGTCGAGGCGGTTGGGGGGGCGGCGAGCGGCGAGCGGACGGGCCAGACGCATCTGGCGCACCGGCGGCGTCGATTGGCGATTCTCGTGGCAGCCGACGCAGCCACGCCGCTCGCCCGGCTGCAACTGAATCACGCTCCGCATCCGCTGGATCTCGTTAAGATCAGCGTCCAGTGCCTGGAAGTAGAGCACCTTCCCGGCCGGGGCGTAGAAGCTCGCCGAACCATCGGCCTCCACCGGCGCCAGGCCCAGCGACGCCTTGGCAACATAGCTCGGCCATCCGTGCGGGCCGCGGACCTTGTGGATTGGCGTGGCGTACCAGTCCTGGAACGACCGGTGGTCCTGCTGGTACTCGCCGTTGGGCAACCGCAGCAGATCCGCTCGCACTTCCTGGCAGACGCGCACGTACTTGACCTTGCCTCGCGGTACGGTCGGCTGGAGGCCTCGGTAGACGTCGGCCAGCGCGAACTCGCCGAGCCCTTTCTCAGCCAGGGCCTTGTTGATCATGCCGGTCGAGACAGGAGGTACCGCCCGGGCGCGCAGCAACGAGGGACGCATGGACCCGATCGCCGGGTCCATATGGATGACCTCGCGGTTACCATACCGATCGATCAGGTACAGTCCGAACCGTCTGCCCGGCGCGTGGCTGACCAGGACGTAGTCTCGCGAGACCGGGATCGGATCGCGGAAGCACTCGTAGCGAGGCCAACTCATGTCGTAGTGCGG
Organism: uncultured Planctomycetaceae bacterium; assembly: GCA_964625865.1. Lineage (GTDB taxonomy): Bacteria > Planctomycetota > Phycisphaerae > SM23-33 > SM23-33 > CAZVEV01. Next base: position 3,890 of record CAZVEV010000047.1, read on the forward strand.
GCGGACATCGGGCGTGATGTTGGTCAAGGCCGACGGGTCAAATGGCCCCTTGCTCCGGTCGATCAGCCCGATCGGTCCATTGTGATCGCCCCCGTGCGAGAAGATCGTACACACCATTTCGCGTGTGCCGGGCACCTCGTGGGCGTTGATGTAGCAGTTGATCGTGTTGTTGCCATAAACCAGTTCCGGGTGCGTGCCGTCGCTGCGAATTGCCCACAGCGTATGGCCGAAGTTGGCGCCCTTGTCGACGTACTCTGACCGTGTCCAGAGAATCCGTCCGTCTCGCATCATCGCGGGGGTCCATTCGCTGAGGTTGGCGAAGGACAGCGGGCGGATGTTCGACCCGTCGGCTTCCATGCGGAACAGCACGAACGCCTGCGGACGCCAGCAGAGGAACCGGGCCTTGCAGCGGGTGGAGATGAACGCCAGGCCCCCGTCGGGCAGGGGGCATGGGAAGTAGTCATGGAAGGGCCCGTCGGTGATCTGCCGGGCCTTGCCGCCGTCGGCCCCCACGGCCATCACGTGCCAATAGCACCCCTGCCCGGGCCCGGGACGGGTCTTTGGGCGATAGGCGAAGTAGACCGTCTTGCCCGAGAAATCGGCGATCGGGTCACGGGCGATGCCGTCGGCCCCGTCAAACAGGACCGTCAGTTTCGCATGCCGGGGTTCCAGGCGACCGCGGCGGCGTGGGATCGCCAGTACGCAGATCCCGCCCCCCGGGCGGAACTGCGAATCGAGCACGTCGCTGTAGTTATGCGACGCCCAATACGGGTGGCGCTTGGCGAACAGGATCCGCTCTACCGGCGCCAGGTCGGGGTCGCGAAACATCAACCGACGCTTTGCCAGCCGCGCGTCCAGGTAGAGCGCCTCGGCCTTCGCGCCGTCGTCGCCGAGGGCCGCCTGGCGCAGCCGCAGGGCGGCCAACTGCTTTCGCTCAGCCGATACGTCGAGGCCCTTACGGGCAAGGCGCCCGGCCATCTCGTCCATCAGCACCAACACGCGATCCAACGGTTTCAGGCGGGCGATCCGCCCCCAGTACGGCGCGCCGCCGGGCACGGCGGGGCGCTCGGCGCGCAGCGGCGAGAGGTGATCGGTCGTGCTCAGCCGCAGCCACGTGTCGCGCTCACGTTCGAACGCGTAACGGACCAGTCCGTCCCAGGTCAGCGGCTGGGGCAGTTTCGCCGGCGCAGCCGGCCCGCGATGACGGGGTCGCGGCCGGACGGCGGCCTTGACCTGGACAACGGTCTTCCACTGCTTCCCATCCAGCGAGAGCTGCACTGCATAGGACGCCGGCATGCGGTCGCGGTAGCGGCCCTTGCGGTCACGCGAGAAGACCGCGCGGGAAATGCGGACCGCTCGGGGCAGCGCGATCTGGGCCCACTCGTTCTTCGCCCCGGCTGCGATCCAACTGTGACTGTTGCCGTACAACCCGTCATTGAGATGCGCGATCTTGTGGATGGCGTAACCCGGCAGGCACGAAGACGCCGTCGCCTTTGCCCCGCCCCGGGCCAGCGCCAGATTGCCCTTGCCATCGGGCCCGTAGACCTCCAGTTCGTCAATGCACGGCTGGCCGGAGAAACTCGAGTGGATCACAAATCGCACGAACCGCGCCTCGGTCGCCGGGAAGCTCACGACGTTCGGCTTGTCCGGGTGGATGACCGCCCCGCCGGCGAGTGAGGCGGTCCCCATCGCCACTGCCAACCCATATGCGATCGTCCTTCTGCTCACGTGTCCGTTCCCACGACGACTCGGACCTCTGTGTCATACCCCCTCCAGTCTATCACATTCCCGATAGTACCTTGACCGCCGGATCCAGCGAGAAACGGATGAACATCGCCGAGTCCCCTCTCCCGCGCTTGCTGGTCGCCAGGGCCCGCTTCATCGCCGTCAGTGCGGGTTTGGCCTTGGGCCCGAGCATCTGCAGGGCCCGCGCGGCGCGGAGAGCGACGCGCCCGTCCCGGTCGGCAAGGGCCTTGCGAAGCACGTTCAGGGCGTCGGCCTGTTCGCCAGGCCCGAGGTCCACCAGCGCCCACGCCACCTCGACGCGCACCACGGGCGAGTCATCGGCCAGCGCCTTGGTCAACGCAGGGACGGCCAACCGCGCCTTGTCACCCAGGGCCCGCAGGCCGACGACCGCCCAGTAACGCACCGCGCTGTCGGCGTGGCCCAGCAGCGTGATCTGCCTGGGCATCGCCGCCGGCCCCGCACCGACCAGTTCGGCAGCGGCGAGAATCGTCTCCAGCGGATAGCCCCTTGCCGCCCGCGCCATGGCATACGGTGTGGATCGCCCCGCCCGGCGGGCCATGTCCCACTCGGGCAGCAGGCCCAGATCGCGCGTGTCGATCATCCACTTTCGCAGCAGCTTCCGCATGGCGGCCAGGCGCTGGGTATGGGCGGGCGATTCTGCAAGGTTGTTGATCTGGTGCGGATCGTTGGCCGTGTCGTAAAGCTCTTCGCGCGCCCGGGTGGGTCCGGCGTAGTGCTTCTGGGCGGCGGTCGTCAGTCGCCCGGCCTTGGCCAGCACGGTGATGTCCTGTCGGATCTCGCCCTGGTCGGAATACCAGCTCGGCTGATTGTACGACAGGTGGGGCATGTAGTTTCGGATGTAGAGCCAGTTGTCGTCGCGGACGGACCGGGCCAGATCGAACGCCTCGTCCACGCGGTCGCGCGCGCCGTAGACGTGCGTTCGCGGCGGGGCGGCTTCTGCGCCCAGAAACGCCTTGCCCTGCATGTAGTCGGGCACGGGCAGGCCGACCAGCCCCAGGACGGTCGGCGGGAAGTCCACGAAGCTCAGCAGGCGGTCGACGGTCTTGCCCCCGGTGGCGGGCGCCAGGTGCTGGTACTTGGCCGGGAAGCGGATGAGCAGAGGCACGCGGGTGCCGGAGTCCAGCAGCAGGCGCTTGTGGCGCGGCAGGCCCGCGCCGTGATCGGAGTAGAAGAAGACAATCGTCTCGTCGGCCAGCCCGTCGTCAGCCAGTTCCTTCAGGATCCGCCCGACGTTGCGGTCCATTGTGGTGATGCAGTCGTAGTACCGCGCCACGGTCCGCCGGGTCGTCGGCGTGTCGGGGTAATACGGTGGAAGGGGCGCGGTGTCCGGATCGTGACGCTGGGCGGCGGGCAGCTTGGCGCGGATGTCCTTGGCGAACTTCGCGTACGGCCAGACCATCGTCCGAGACTGGTGCGTCACCATGTCATTGAAGATCGCGAAGAACGGCTGGCCCGCCTTCCGGCCTCGCCAGTGGGCCTTGCTGCTGCACTGGTCCCACGAAGCCTTGATGATAGCCGGGGCGTTGGACGTGTTGTAGTCGGTCTTGACGTTGTTGGTGCAGTAGTATCCGGCGGCCCGCAGGTACGACGGAAAGCCGGTCATCTTCTTCGGGATGGGCATCTTCGAACGCAGGTTCGGCGTGCCGAGACTGCTCGCGACCACGCCGGTAATCATGCACGAACGAACGGGCGAACAGACCGGCGCGGTGGCAAAGACGTGGGTGTAGCGCACCGACTCGGCGGCCAGCTTGTCGATGTTCGGCGTGGCAGCGTACGTGTCGCCGTAACAGCCCAGCGACGGGCTCATGTCCTCGACGGTGATCCAGAGGATGTTGGGGCGATCGGACTTCTTGCCGGCCTCGGCTGCGCCTGCGACGCCCGTCCGAACTTCCGAGGACGCGGCGGTGGTGACGGCAGCAAGGGAGGCGGTCTTCAGGAAGTTTCGGCGGTCCATGGGGCACTCCTTCGGCCTGCCTGCCGGCCGGCAGGTTGACGGTTTACAGTACTCTACAATGGGCCATCGCTGATCAAGAGGCAAGCCTATGCCGGCTGCAGCTCGTTGGCCCGAATGGTTCGCCTCTCAGGCGGGCATTGTATTGCTTCGACGTAGGCTCGGCGACGACTGACGGTACGCGGCCCTTCTTCGTAAGCTGCCAGAAGCAAGACCGCGATGGATATGCTCTTCACACCGTCGCCGTTAGCTTCTGATGCAATGGTCAGGCTGTCCAGTCCAAACTTGCTGATGATCGCGTGGACGCCCTTGATCTGAAAGCCGATGGGGCGGTTGTCCACCGCCGAGTTGTAGACCGTCAGCAACTCGTCAACCCTTTCAGCGACGACCGCTTCGTCGGCCATCTTGTAGATGATGCAATCGCCGTCCCGGTTGTACCATGGTTCGGCGCGGAACGTCGGCTCACCTTCCATCATGTCGTCTAGGAAGTGCTTTTCCATGTTATTCCTCTGTATCGCGTCTGCCAGTTGACCGGGGAACGTGGATCGTCATCCGCGGCGTACTCCGCCCGGCACTCGTATACGCGCATGTTCGGATTCAGATACACCGCGAATACCATATCATTCGCAAAGGGGGCCACAACCCCTTCCCTGATATACCATTCGATAGGATGTCCGGTATAGCACCAGCCGCCTTCGTTGAATTCCCGCACTCCGAAGAACACTCGCTCCGTGTTCTCCAGTACGTACTTGGCCGCTCGGAGGTTCTCGTAATCGACCGGCGAGTACTTGAACAGCCGGAGGGTGTATTCGCCGGGGAATATCGCCTCGATCATCGGCCCGGTTGGATTGGTGGGATCGATAGTCTTGAGGGCGTAATCCGCTGCCATGGGGTCCTTTCTCAATTCATTGTAGCAGACCCAAACCGCCTAGAGAATACACCAACCTCTCGATACGGGCAATCCGTCATATCACGCCTTGCCAGCCAGACCGGCATGGACACCCCTTTGGACCTCATCGCCCATCCCATACGGTCCGTCGGCGGGTGAGGGCGGTTATACTGTCTGTCCGCTGACCCGCGAGGCGGAGGCGATGGATATATGTGTGGATGGTGTATTATGTACCGGTCCCGGCACTCCGGGATGCAGAGCACTAGAGGACGAGGATGAGCATGAGTAGAGCATTGACCGTGGCAGTGACGATTCTGGTCGCCGCGACGATGGCGGCCGCGGCGAAGGATATCACCATCGCCAACTTCGAGGGTACCGACTACGGGGCGTGGAAGGCCACGGGCAAGGCGTTCGGCAAGGCGCCGGCCAGGGGCGCCTTCGGCAACCAGCAGCCTGTCAGCGGGTTCCACGGCAAGGGGCTGGTCAATACGTACCTGCCCAACGATCTGCCGCGGGGCACGCTGACGAGCCCGGCGTTCAAGATCGAACGCCAGTACATCACGTTCCTGATCGGCGGCGGGGCCCAGCCGGGCATGACGTGCATGAACCTGCTGATCGGCGGAAAGGTCGTTCGCACCGCCTGCGGGCGCAACAACGAGCAACTGCTTGTCGAATCGTGGAACGTGGCGGCCTACAAGGGCAGGACGGCGCAGATCCGGATCGTCGACAATGCCTCGGGCGCATGGGGCCACATCAACGTGGACCGGATCGTCCAGTCCGACCGCAGACCCAAGCCGGGGCTCCCGCCGACGCGCCCGCTGGTCCGCAAGCCCGTCGAGTCAACCGGCACACGCGCCGATGCGGTCGCCGCGTTGAAGGCCCACGGCGTGGAAGACATCGTCTTCGCCGTCCGCAAGGTCGACGGCGACGGTCACTGGTACGCGAACTTCAGCTACTGGTCGAACAACCCCAAACGCAAGCTCTACCACGACGGCGCCAAGCTGTGCAGGCTCAACGTGGGCACGGGCAAGGTCACCGTGCTACTGGACGACCCCAAAGGCGGCGTGCGGGATCCGCAGATGCACTACGACGGGAAGAAGATGATCTTCTCGTATCGCAAGGGCGGACAGCCGTTCTACAACCTGTTCGAGATCAACGTCGACGGGACGAACCTGACGCAGATCACGAAGGACGAGTACGACGACATCGAGCCGACCTACCTGCCCAACGGCGATATCATCTTCTGCTCCTCGCGCGCCAAACGTTTCGTCCAGTGCTATTTCGTCCGCGTGGCGACGGTCCACCGCTGCAAGAGCGACGGATCGGACATCCGCGAACTGTCGTCCAACCTCGAGCAGGACAACACGCCGTGGGTCCTGCCTGACGGACGGATTCTCTACCAGCGGTGGGAGTACATTGACCGCAGCCAGGTGCGTTATCACCATCTCTGGACGATGAACCCCGACGGGACCAGCCAGATGGTGTACTTCGGGAATATGCACGCAGGCATCGTGATGATCGACGCCAAGCCGATTCCGGGCACGAAGAAGGTCGTCGCGTCGTTCTCGCCCGGGCACGGGCGCAAGGAACACGCGGGCACGATTACGGTGGTCGATCCGTCCAACGGACCCGACGACCGTTCGATGGCGAAGCCCGTCGTGCGCGGGCACTACCGCGACCCGTACCCGCTGAGCGAAGACTGCTTCCTGGTGGCGCGGAACACGGACCTGTGCGTGATTAACAAGGGGCGCGTCTCGCAACTGTACGATCTGCCGGCCGACTGGCGACCGGGCAGCACACTGATCCACGAACCGCGCCCGATCCGCCCCCGCAAACGCGAACGGCTCCGCCCGCAACTCGTGGACCTGACCCAGGCAACCGGAACCGTCACGCTGGAGAACGTCTACATCGGGCGAAACATGACCGGCGTGAAGAAGGGCGATATCAAAAAGCTGCTGGTCGTCGAAGCCCTACCCAAGCCGGTGAACTTCTCCGGCGGGATGGAGCCGCTGACCATTGGCGGATCGTTCACGCTGGAACGCGTACTCGGCACGATACCGGTCGAGGAAGACGGGTCGGCTCACATGGAACTGCCCGCCCTGCGAAGCATCTTCTTCGTGGCGCTGGATGAGAACAATATGTCGGTCAAGCGGATGCAGAGCTTCATGACCGTTCAGCCGGGCGAACGCCTGAGTTGCCTGGGCTGTCACGAGCAGCGGGGCACGACAGGGCTGGCGAGGCGGCGAGCCAAGGCGATGTTCCGCCCGGCCAGCAAGATCACGCCAATCGCCGACGTCCCGGACGTGCTGGACTTCCCGCGCGACATTCAGCCGATCCTCGACAAGCATTGCGTCGCGTGTCACGGTCCGACCAAGACCGCCCGCGGCGGACCGTATGCGGGCAAGGTCCTTCTGGACGGCGGACGCACGCCGCGCTACTCGCACAGCTACTGGATCATCAACAACAAGCGCCTGGTCGCCGACGGGCGAAACGGTGCCGGAAACCGCGCGCCGAGGACCATCGGCTCGTCCGCCAGCAAGCTGCTGAAACTGCTCGAACCGAGCCACCACAAGGTCAACGTCAGCGCCCACGAGAAGACGCTGGTCCGCCTGTGGATCGAGTCGGCCGCCACGTACCCGGGCACGTACGCCGCCCTGGGCACGGGGATGGTCGGCGGCGCCTCCCGCGACGGGACTCTTCGAAAGGTCCTCGCCAAGCGCTGCGGCTCGTGCCACAAAGGCGCGCGATTCAACGACGACGTCCACTTCAATATGACCGACCCGGCGAAGTCGCTGGCCCTGACGATGCCGCTGGATCCGAAAGCCGGCGGAAACGGCATGATGCGCAAAGTCAAGAAAGGCGGCAAGACCGTCACCGAGTGCGTGTCGGTCTTCAAGAGCACCAAAGACCCGGACTACCAGGCGATCCTGGCGGCGGTCGGACGAGCCAAGGCGCACCTCGACCGCATCAAGCGCTTCGACATGCCCGACTTCCGCCCCAACGTACACTACCTCCGCGAAATGAAGGTCTACGGCGTGCTACCCAAAACGTTCGACGTCGAGAAAGACCCCGCCAACTGCTACGAGCTTGACCGGAAATACTGGAAGAGCCTGTGGTATTACCCGAAGAAGGGCTTTTAGCTTTACGATTTTCGATCTTCGCTTTCTCGGGTCGCGCAACTTGTGCGGCACCGGAAATCCACAATCAAATACTGGACAACCCATGAGGACACACATGAAAACACACGACAGCACAAACAGCGGCGTAACACGCAGGGGCTTCCTGGCGACAACCGCCGCAACGGCGGCGACGGTTACGTTTCTTCCCGCCCGTGTCCTCGGACGCGACGGCGCGACGGCGCCCAGCGACAAACTTCATATCGCGGGGATCGGCGTCGGCGGGATGGGCGGCGGGAATATGAGGGCCTGCTCCAAGGAGAACATCGTCGCGCTGTGCGACGTGGACCGGAAGTATGCCGCCAGGACGTTCGGCAGGTACCCCAAAGCGAAGAAGTACGTTGACTACCGCGTCATGCTCGAAAAGCAGAAGGACATCGACGCGGTCGTCATCGCTACGCCCGACCATACGCACGCGGTGATCACGATGGCGTCCATGCAGGCGGGCAAGCACGTCTTTTGCCAAAAGCCCCTTACACATACCGTTCGCGAAGCACGGATGATTACCGAGGCGTCAAAGAAGTACAAAGTGCAGACCCAAATGGGCAACCAGGGCCATTCCTCGGATGCCATCCGCCTGGTCAGGGAATGGGTCCGGAGCGGATCTCTTGGGGACGTCAAGGAAGTCCATGCCTGGTCCGACAGGCCCATCGGCAAGCCCTGGTACGCCAACTTCGCCGTCAGGGACCTGCCTAAAAGCTTCCCGCCGGTGCCCGATACGCTGAACTGGGACCTTTGGCTGGGCCCGGCCAAGGACCGGAAGTATCATCCCGCCTACGTTCCGTTCAAGTGGCGCGGCTGGCTGGATTATGGCACCGGCGCACTGGGCGACATGGGCTGCCATATCGTCGACCCGGCCTTCTGGGCGCTGGACCTGGCCAAACCCGCTTCCGTCCGAGCCGAAGTCGAACACGTCAAGCCCGAACTGGCGAACGAGGTGTTCCCCATTTCGTCCACGCTGACCTACGAGTTCCCCGCCCGCGGGAAGCTGGCGCCGATGAAGCTGATCTGGACGGACGGGCATTTCAAGAAGAAGGTCCCGCCCATGCTGGAGAAGGGGCGCGGCATGCCCGCCAGCGGGGCCGTCTTCTATGGCTCGAAGGAAACGATCATGCACGGCTCACACGGGGCGGGCGGCATGAGGGTAATCCCCGAAACGCGAATGAAGGCCTTCACGCGCCCGGAAAAGACCCTCCCGCGGGTCCGCGGCGGGCACGAGGGCGACTGGATCCGCGCGTGCAAGGACGGCAAGCCGGCAAGTTCGAACTTCTCCTATGGCGGCCCGCTGACCGAAATGGTCCTTTTAGGCGTCATCGCCATGCGCGTCCCGGGCAAGACGCTCAACTGGGACAGCGACAACCTGAGGTTCACCAACAGCGACGAAGCCAACGCCTTCGTCCATCCCCCCTACCGAAAAGGCTGGACGCTGTAGGGATTTTGGATTTTAGATTTACGATTGTAGATTCCGCGCGGCGCGGCGCGAAATCTACAATCTAAAAGCGCAAATCTAAGATTGGTTTGTTGCTTTGGGATTGAGGAGCTTGCCTGCCAGCGTACCTATCGAAGGCGGGAAGCCGCGCCTCAGGAGCCAGCGGAAGTTGCGATCGAGGGGATTGTCCACGCCGCGGACGCGCCCGGGGGGGAGGGGATAGTCGCTGCCCAGGACCAGGCGCTCGCCGTGCGGCTCGACGAGTTTGCTCACGATGTCCCGCAGCGCAAAGCCGCTACGGAACACCATGCTCAGGGCGGATACGTCCGCATACAGGGCCCAGCCCTTGTCCTTGGCCTCGACGAGCATGTCCGCCAGGGTGCCGACGTAATGGTGCTTCCAGTCCAGCAGGTTCACCATGGACGCGCAGTGGGCGACGATAACCGTCACGCCGCGCTCCAGGGCGCGCCGCAGCAGCGCGGGATTGCCCATCTTCTGAAACGCGCTGCGCGTGGGCACGGCGTGCTCCTTGCCCCCGTGACACAGCAGGGGGATGTTCCGCTCGATCAGGGCGTCGTAGAACGCCTCCGGACAGGCCGACGGGTCAAACTCCTGGGCGTTGGGCAGCCATTTGACCAAGGCAGGGGGCGGCCCCGGCGCCTCGTCGTCGCCGTCGGGCCAGGGCAACTCGCCGGTGCAGCGCTTCAGTTCGTCCAGCGCGTCGGCGCGGGTCGGATTGATCGACGCGCCGAACAGCACGCCGGCAGCCCCGTGGTCACGGGCCAGCCGCTGGACGTAACGGTTGGCCACCATGTACTGCGTGCGATCGGCGTCCAGGGCGCCGTCGGCATAGTTCCCGTCCATCGCCAGCAGGACCGCCTGGTGTACGTCGATGGCCCGCCGGACGACCCTGACCAGGTGCCCGCTGACCGTACCGTCGAAATCTTCGGCCAGCCGTTTCGTCGTCACGTCATCGTAAAGGCCCAGGCGCACCAGCCAGTTGAACTTGCCTCGCATGCCACTTGACGTCTTGCAGCCGGGCGCGTCGTTGGCGGCGACGTGTACGTGGATGTCGATGACGGTGTCGTTCATAGGAGGCTCCGGCGTGAGCGGGTGGCAGAGGCAGCCCGGGGCAGCCAGGGCGGCTGCAGCGGCCCCGGCAGACTTCAGCACCCCCCGCCGCGTCTGTTGGTAAGCGCCCACGGGGCGTTCTCCACTGGCGCCACGTCGCGTCAGGAGGCGGCGCCCTCGATAACGGCGCCGCTCTTGAGCTTGTCGACGAAGTCCTCGACGGCCTTCGACCGTTTCTGGCCGAGCAGTTCCTCGGCGATGTGGTCGCGGACCTCTTCCAGCGGCGTGGCCTGGCCGCCGCTGCGCTCCATCAGTTTGACGATATGGTAGCCGAAGCTCGTCAGGAAGATGTCGCTGACGTCGCCGACTGCCATGTTGAACACGACGTCCTCGAACTCGGGCACCATCTGCCCGCGCGGGAACCAGCCCAGGTCGCCGCTGTTGCCCGGACAGTCCGACGACCGGGAGGCCAACTCCTCGAACGTCGCTCCGGAGTCCAGTTCGGCCTTCAGGGCGGAAATCTCCGCGTAGGCAATCTCCTTGTCGGTAAAGCCGTCCACGTGCTTGACGATATGGCTGGCGCGAACCTGCTCGGGGGCGGTCAACTGCTCGAGATGGGCGTCGTAGAACGCCTGGATCTCCTCGTCGCTCGCCGCGGCGATGCCCTCGGTGACTCCAGCCATCATGCGGTCGACCTTCATCCGCAGTTCGATGTCGGCCTTGACGGCCTCGGCGTCGGCGTCTTCGGCAAGCTGGTCCTTGATCTGCTCGAAGGCCCCGTCGATTTCCTCCGCAGGGATCTCGATGGGCCTGTTGCGGGCCTCCTGCAGCACGACGGTGCGCTCGACAACGTTCTCGCGCGCCCACTCGGCCAGTTGCTCGTCCGAGCCCTCGCCGCCGTTTTCCTGGACGTACTGCTCGTAATGCGGGCGCAGGCGCTCGACCTCTTCAGTAACCTGTGCCTCGTCAATCGTCTCGCCGTTCACCGTAACTGCCATCTCTCGCATTCCTCTGCCGGTCACCGCCGGCCTGTAGTGCCTGTCCGTGCCGCCCGGTCGGGCGCGAAAGGTCATTGTAGCTGATCCGTCGCCGCAAAACACCCCGATTTCGTCCGCCCGCCTGGCGCGGGTGTGCCCGGAGTGATCGTGGCGAGTTGTCTTCGTGCGGCCGGGGGGGGGCAGGCCTCCAGGCCGCCCCGTAGCCGCCTGCCGCGACAGAAGCCCCCTCTGCCCCCCTTGACCCGGAGATCGTCGCTTAGGCCGCGGCCTCGTGCGTGCTGGGGGGTCTGGCGGGACAGGTGTGAGGCAATGGCCTTATCCAACGCCCGATATGCACCGCCCGGTGCGCGGCGCGGCCGGGGGAGCCGGCAGGCCGGGGCAGGCAGGAAAGAAGCCATGACAACGAAAAACACCTTGACTTCTTGGGGCCTCGCGCCTAGAATTCCTCCAGTAGCTGACCTGCGAAAGCAGTGGGCAGTGTCACGTCGTATCAGGCACCACCGCCGCACCTCACAGGCCCGCACAGTTGAGAGTATGGAGACTCCTTTTGTGCTGGGACCGGATGCCCCCCCTTGTAACCACGTCGTAGACGTATGAGTCTGGCGAACCGTTGAGTTTGAGTTGTTGCGACGCCTGCTGCGTCAGGGGTTGCCACGATTCAAGACAGAGGCGAATCGATAGGAGTACCGTAAGACACGAGCGCCGCAGGGCGACAAATAAGAAACGTGGACCAGCGATCAATCCCTGGCAGGCGACGCTGGCCCACGGACTCCGGGTCGGCGGGCGCCGAAGCGCCCGCCATCCCTGGCCTCTTCTATTGTCACCTCCGGCGCGGGCAGACTCAAGGAAAAAGCAGAATTCCTTGAGAGAAGCCGGAAGTGACAGATGAAAGACGATTGGCGCGAACGCCAAGCTACTTGTTGGAGACCTCTCTTCTGTAAAAAAGAAAGGAGTGCGAACATGAAACGCACACTACCCCTTCTGTTGTTTGCCTTGCTGTTTGCGGCATCGACAGTCACGGGCGACACCTCCGGAGACGCCATAGCGCGGGTCCAGGTGGATGTCAATCCCAACGTGACCGTCGGTGTCAACACACCCAACGTGGCCATGCCGCCGGTACAGACCGGCGAGTTTTCGGCCACCATCGACTTCCGCGTCGATGCCAACGTCCAGGAAGTGTGTCTCCAGGTGGAGGCCACCTACCTGTACAAGGGCGATGATCCCACAAATGACGAGGTCGCCCCGATCAAGCTGGCCGAGTCGGTCCCGGTGATTATCGACCCGTCAAACGCCAACCCGATCGACGGCGCGTCCAACGAACTGCCGTTCCTTCCGGACGTGCGAGACCTCGACGGGTTCGAGTCGCGCGCGACCGACTCGCTGTGCTTCGAGTCCAGCCAGAACAACCACTTCAGTCAGGACGTTCTGGTGACCGTCACGTGGGACCAGGTCGACCCGGAACAGCCCACCGGTCAGTACAGCGGGTTCGTGCGCATCATCGTGATTCTCGAAGAGTCGCCGATCTAGCGGTCGTGTCGAGGGCACATGGTGCACGTAAACACGTAACAGACGTTCGTTCGCCGCGTTCGCGTCAATCGTCCTGTTGTGGTTGTGCGACGGACGTCGCCGTCTGAGACCCACGGCCCGCGGGCCGATGACAGGGAGTACTCGTACAGATGAGATATCAACGCATGTGCAGTATTGTAGCGGTCTTGGCGGGATGGGCGACGGCGTGTCCGGGCGGGGTGGGCATCACGCCGGCCTTCGTTGACGTTCGCCTGGACAAGGGCAGGCCCGCGGGGAAGTTCATCGTCAGCAACGTGGGCAAGACCGAAGAACGCTACCGCGTCAGGATGATCCACTTCGAGTTCCTCGAGAACGGCGGTCTGCGACAGATCGCCCCGGACGCCAACTCGCTGGCGCCCTGGGTCAAGTTCAACCCGAAGGAACTGGTCCTGCCCCCCAAGAGCAAGCGGTCGGTCCGCTTCGTGATCGCGCCCCGGGGCAAGGTCAGGGCCGGCGAGTACTGGGGGGCGATGGAACTCGAGTCGCTCAAGGCCGGCATCCGCTCGGGCAAAGACGCCGCCGGACGGGAAATCAAGATCGAAGTCATTCCGACGATCCTCGTGCCGGTCTTCGCCCGGATGGGCGAGGTCACCTATCGCGGGGCCGTCACGTCGGTGCGCCTGGTCCGCGGCAAGAACGGCCCGGTCCTCGAGACCGGCGTGATCAACCGCGGGGCGGGGCGACTGCTCCTGCATGGCAACTACACCGTTACCGACCCGTCCGGGCGAAAGGTGGCCGCGGGCGTCTGCGGCCATGGCTACGTCCTGCCCGGCAAGCGGCGACGATACACCGTGCCGGTCAAGGCCCCCATCGGCGCCGGAACGTACACGGCGAGCATCCGGTTCGCCTCGCATCAGTTGAAAGTGCCCCTCTCGCATGAACAGTCCGTCACGTACAGACCTGATCCTCCACCGCGGAAAAAGCCCGACCCGAAAGCTCCCGAACAGGGAAAGGACACCACGGGGGCTGACGGGCCGGGCCCAGCGGCGCCAGGCTCCCGGTCGCCCAGCCGGACGGGGCGCAAGCCCGTCGCGGCGGCGGCCGAAACGAACTGACCCGCCGCGCAGCCGGACGGCGCCGGACAGGCCCGGCCTGGGTTGGCTGGCGACCGTCGTGATAATCGGTGGACTGATGTCCGCGGCGGCCCGACAGACCGCCCGGGCCGAGCCCCCCGCCATAGATCCGTCCCCCGATGGCGCGCGCCCCAATGGCGAACTGGTCCTGCCCCCCGCCGACCGGGCGACACGCCCGCCGACGCCCAAGGTCGAGTCCGAAGTCGTCGGCTTCCTGCTGACCGGACCGAAGCGATGGCACCGTCTGGAGATACTCGACATGGAGGCCGTCCGCGACGCGAAGGGCACACGCTATCTGCCCCTGCGGCGCCTGCTCAAGTGGCTGGACGTCAAGGCTGTCGAGGTCGACGCGAAAGTCACCTTCCAGCCGGAGGGCCAGCGGCAGGCCGTCCTCGACCTCAAGACGCACGTCGTCACCGTCAACGCCGTCGCCCGCACGTGCCCCCTCGTCATCCGCGTCTCGGACATCACCCGACAGCGGGACATCTACGTCGACGTCGGCGTGCTGGCGGCCGTGATGGGCTTCGAGATGATCTGGGATGAAAACGAGTACGCGTTCCGCGCCAAGACGCCGCGTGAACTTCGCGTCTGGCGCCGAAAGAAGGGCAAGAACCTGTTAGCTATCCGGGCCACTGAGGTCCCGCCCGACCTGCCCGAACGGCACGGTCCGGCCCGGCCGCGGGAAAACGCCGTGGACTTCTTCAGGATCAAGGGCTCGGCGCGATACCGGGGGCGATGGACCCCCAACGCCGACGACGCCCACAGCGGGGCCCTCAGTTCGCTCGAACAGGCCCTTTGGGGCGGATGGCACAGGGGCGACTACAAGTTCAGGTTCACCGAGCCGAGTTTCCGGATCGACAGGCAGGGACACCGGTTCAACGACGGGACGCCGGTGGCGATGGCGTGGGGGCAGTGGCGGTACCGCGCCGAGCGGATCGAAGTGGCCCTGGGCGACTCCTCGTTCGGCCTCAACGAGATCAACCTGCCCTCGGTTCGCATGGCGGGGATTCGCGTCAACGGGTTTGCGGGGCGTCCGCACCGCCGCGACGCGGCCGACACGAACTACGCCCTGCGAGGCCATTTCGCCGAGCCGTACCTCTTCGAGGGTCACGCCCGCGTCGGTTCGGAGGTCGAGTTGATCATCGACGACCGGGTCATCGAGACCCAGCAGGTGCTGGCCGACAGTCCCACGCGGCCGGGGTACGGCACGTATCGATTCGAGGACATCAGGCTCAGTCCCGGGATCTTTCACAAGGTCCGCATCGTGATTCTGGACCCGGACGGCATCGAGACGGTGCTCGAGCGCGACGTGATGGGCAGCGCGAAGCTCCTGCACGAGGGCGAGTCGGCGTTCTTGATGGCGCTGGGGACCCAGCGGGAGACCCGCACGTGGGACATGCATGGCGCGACGGCGATGGGGCGATGGCTGCACGGCCTGAGCGAGACCGTTACCGTGGGGGCCACCCTCGCCGTCCAGGACGGGTTCTATCGCAGCCGGCGCGCGGAGGACAACGGCCCGGCCCCACGGGAACTGCCCACCTCCGGCACCAACGCGGGGATGCAGATTGCGTGGCAGGCTCACAAGTCGCTGACACTGACGGGCGACCTGGCTCTCAGCCAGGGTCGCGGCCCGGGTCTGCACGAGGGGATGGCCGTCAAGGCGACGGCAACCTGCTCGCCCAGTCGCGACCTGCGGTTCCACTCGCAGGCGTTTACCTACGGGCCGGACTTCTTCGACGGCACGAACATCGAGTTGAGGAACCGCACAGGGTATCTCGTTCTGGGCACGTGGCGGGTCCGCAGGCGATGGACGCTCCGGGCGGTTACCGGCCAGGTGAGGAACAACGCCTTCGGCGGGCCGGCGCCCTCGCGCCGCATGAGCTTCCATGGCGCCAGGCTGGCGACGACGGCCCTGCCGAGGACGACGCTCTCGGTCGAAGCCGACCGGTACGGGCCCGACTGGGACCAGGGCCCCAGCGCCCTGTACGTCCTCAAGGTCCGCACCATGCCCCTGCCCGACGTCCAGCTCGAAGCCGAGGTCTCCGATGGCGAGAACCTGGGGCTCGGCGAGTACGACGATCTGCTGGACGGCCTGCGCCTACCCGGCCTGCGAACCGGTCGAACAAAGCAGACCGCCCTCAAGCTGACCAAGAGGGTCTCGCGACGAGCACAGGTCGGCGCCGCCTACCGCCAGACCACCACCAAGCGCAAGCCCTCGGTGTTCCATACCTACCGCACGCCCGGAACGCGGAAGTTCCAGATGTGGACCGAAGCCGGGCAGGAACGCTACCTCGCCACCGACCGCCAGTACGCCTTCTTCGAGAACCGCCTGGAGTATCTCCTCGACGAGTCCGGCCGAAACCGCCTCGGCGTCAAGACGCTCTACCAGCGCGACGAGTGGACGCTGACGGTCTTCCTCAACGTCGAGAGCCTGTTTGCCGGCGAGCGGCGCGGCATGAGGCGGATCACCAGCCGGCGGATCAATCCCGACCGCGGGGCCATCGCAGGCGTGGTCTTCCTCGACCGCAACGCCAACGCCCTCATGGACGACGGCGAGCCCGGGGTGGCCGACGTGAAGGTCCGCCTCGGACGATACTACACCGCCATCACCGACCGCGAGGGGCGCTTCGCCCTGCCCGCACTCGGCTCGCTGAAGCAGGTCCGCGTCTCGGTCGATCTCGACACCGTGCCGGCCATCTACTCCGTCCTGCACGGCACGCAACTGGTCAACGTCAGGCCCGGGCGCCTGACCCACGTCAACCTGGCCGTCACGCCGATGATCTCGCTGTCCGGCACGGTTCTGGTCCGGCGAGACGCCGGCGAGCCCCGCCCCGTGGCCGGCGTGAGGGTCTTCCTCGTAACGGACGACGGCAGGGAGACCGGGATCGACTCGGTGACCGCATCGGACGGCAGCTACTACCTGGGCGAGGTCATGCCCGGCCGGTATCTCCTGCGAACCGACCCGGACACGATTCCCGAACACATCGATCCGGTCGAGCCCCAGCGCCCCGTCCGCGTGAAGCCCACCACGGAGGAGTTCGAAGAGATCACCCTGCCCCCCCTCCTCTGGCGCCCCAAGACCCAAGAGCCCGCCCAAGCTCCCGACAACAAATGATGTATCATGCAGATCCCGAGCGAAACGTGTGCGTTCCATAGGACCACAGACCGATAGCCGGGGACCGCCGGCCGGGTAGGCTATCGGCCCGTCGATGGTCCGCTTATGCGAACCATCGCAGCAGCATGCGAAGCACGGAGTTGACGAATCCGAGTCGTGAGATCTGGGGCGACTCCTGATCTCGCGCTTCGGCTTCGGCCTGCATCTTCTCGAGCATTGGGCCGTACGTCTGAACGTCTTCTTCCAACTTGCCTCGCCACTGCTCAACAAGTATCTGGACATGCTCGATCTCATCCCTGTCGAGCCAGATGCCATCGCATTCGGGGCACTTGTCCAGCGCAATGCCGGAGGAACTCGCATAGTTGAACCGGTTCAACTCCGTATCCGGGCATTTCGGACACGACAACTGATTCTCGCAGGACTCGTCGATCGCAAAGATGTTCTCATTGATCGCATCGAGAGAAGCCACCATCTCTTGCGGGAAGGCTTCCTCAACCGTGTTGACGACGCTTCTGAGTTCTCCGCCGTCCAGCCATTCGCCCCCGCAGCCGGGGCACGTCTCGATCTCGACACCTTCGTATCGAATCGTCTTCATCCCACTACGGCATCTCGGACAATCCATCGTCTCTCTCCTTCCATCAATGATCGCTCAGCGCAACACGCATGATCAAGAAGACACTCACAGTCAACAACACACGGCAACGCGCCCCGGGAACCTGGGCTCTGCGTCCCCGCCCAACGCGGGCCGGCAGCATTATAAGCGGATGACCTGCCGGAGCCACCCCTTTCTCCCCTGGTTGGCGGCCCGAGGCGTGCATCCCTCCTGAGGAGGTGGAGCGATAGCGAACCGGTCTGGTGCGGGCCCCGGCTTGTCTCGACGAAGCCTCAGTCCATCGTCTTCAGCGATTGGCGGTGCGTGTTCAGTTCGTCGGACAACTTCCGGAGTATCTCCGCGTGGGCCTTGTCGGCGGTGAGGTTGGACATCTCGCCCGGGTCGTTGACCATGTCGTACAACACCTCAAACACGACTCGCGACGGGGCCTTCATGTCGTGGGTCTGGATGTACGTCCATTTCGCCGTGCGGACGGCCATCAGGGGTCGGCCGCCCAGCGCGGGCGTGGGCGCCTCGTACAGAAAGCTCTCGCGCCAGTTCCCGGGCGCGCCACTCAGGAGCGGGACAAGGCTCTTGCCGTGCATGCCTTTGGGAACCCGAACACCCGCGAGGTCGAGCACCGTCGCGGCCAGGTCGATGTTCAGGACCAGGTGCGTATCGACGCGGGCCTTCGTCTGCGCCCGGGGGCGGTTTCGGCCTTGGGCGAGGTAAGGCGGCTTGCCCGACAGGCCGTCCCGCCAGGTCGCCGGTGAGGATGAACACGATACTAGGCCGCTCGCCAGGCGCCGCTCCGCTCGCCGCAACGGCGCCTGGGGGCGAGGACGGCTGACTACCCACATAGCCGCGGAAACCGGCGTCGGCTGATGCCTGTTCGCGTCATCGTTGCTTCTTCGCCTTCTTCTTGCCCTTCTTGTTCTCGGCTGCCGCCTTGCCAAGCGGTGCGAAGACGTCCTCCTGCTTGCTGCCGGGCATGGCGTTTCCCCCGGGCACGAACTCGCCGAACGGGCGATTGGGAAAGCGTTTCAACTCGGCGGCCAGGATCGCCTTCATCTTGCCGAGCGTCTCGGCGTGCTCGGGGTCGGCGGCCAGGTTCTTCTGGGCGTTCGGGTCGGCGTTCAGGTCGTACAGTTGGTCGGCGGTGTACGCGTCGGGATGTCCCGCCGCCGCGCGAGCGACCCCGCCGCTGAGTCCGACGGCGGACTTGATCGTGCGCCGGTTGCCCGCCCGAACGCCCTCAACCTGCTGTCGGGTATATCGCAGGGCGATGTAGCTGTAGTCGGCCGTCTTGACGCTTCGGGCGGCACCGATTTCGCTGTAGACGTATTGGCGCACGGAACGATCGGGCGCCGTCAGCAGTGGCGCCAGGCTGACCCCGTCGATCTTGTACCCCGCCGGCAGCTTGGCGCCGGCCAACTCGAACCACGTCGGTACGAAGTCCGTATTCTGGATCAGCGAGTCGCAGCGCACGCCTTTGGCCATTCCGGCGGGCCAGCGCATCAGGCAGGGCACCTCCGTGCCTCGTGTCTTGTACAGCGAGCCCTTGTTGCCCGAGCCGTGGTCGGCAATGAACAGCACGACGGTGTTCTCGGCCAGCCCCAGCTTGTCCAGCGTCGCCAGCAGGACGCCCAGCGAGTCATCCATCCAGAGATACCCCGCTTCATTCTCGGTCAGGCCCGCCTGTCTGATCCGCTTCATCACCGTCTCGCGGGGCGGCATGACGCCCAGTTCGCGCTCGATCATGCCCTCCCCGGTCACCTTCGGATGGCCCAGCGACTTGTGCCACGACCCGTTGGGCCCGTGCAGCAGCGTGGTGGCGTAGTGAAGGTAGAACGGGCGGTCCCTGTGCGTCCGGATGAACTCGACCGCCGCGGCGATGGTCCACTCGGGGTTGTGGCTCTGGAACGGGGCCTTGGTGTTCTCCCAGTAGATGTTCTTGGCCCAGGTGAAGCCGCGCCGGGTGACCAGTGTCCGCAGCCGCTTCTCGTTCTCGTACACCTTCCGGTTGACCGCGTCGGAATAGGGCACGTTCTTGGGCACCTCGTGCAGGTTGTGGGCCTTGCGGTAGGTCGCGTCGTCAAGACCGTGCCCCACGTGATACTTGCCCACGAACCCCGTCGCGTAGCCGTGCCTGGCCAGGACGGCCCCGACGTTCATGTTGTCGTCTTCGAGGCCGACGTTGAAGCCGGGCAGCGCCTGTTGCCCGGGCGGGAACAGGTCAACGAACTCCTTGAAGGTCGACGAGCCGGCATATCGTCCGGTCAGGAAGGTGTAGCGCGACGGCGTGCAGACCGTGCTGGTCACGTGGGCGTTGTGGAACGTTACGCCCTCGCGTGCCAAGCGGTCGAGATTGGGGGTCAGCACCTTCCCACCATAGACGCTGGTTTCGTCCTTGTCGTAGTCGTCCAGGAGGAAGACGATGATGTTGGGTCGCTTGGCGCCCGCGGCCCGACCCCGCGCCAGTAACCGCCCACCCAGCGCCACGGCGCCCAGACCGGCGGCGGCGAGAAAACCGCGCCGTGTACAGGTTGATCGATGCATGCGTTTCTCCATTTCGTGCCCATGAGTCTACCACGATTCGCCATCGAGGGTAACACGTTAAGGCGCCGACTGTTCTCTTCCGTCAGACGTGGAGTCCACTTCGCCGAAGACTCATGGAAACGGGCAAACCGATAGCGGGGCCGGCCGGGTTCTGGTACACTTCATATTGGCGGAAGTTCGAGGGGGCGCTTCCGGCCACAGACGGTGCGAGACAGGCAATCAGTGCGCGAGCCGGGACGCCGGGGCCCGCGCCGGGCCCGACGCGCGGGAGAGTACGACATGCATACGGTCACATGCCCCACGTGCCACAACATACTGAAGGTCCCCCAGCCGATCCACGAGGCCAGGGTCCACTGCACCGGCTGCGACACGGTCTTCGTCGGCTCGTCCGTGCCGATGGACATCTCCGAAGGCGCTCCACCGCCTCCTCCACCGCTGGAGGCGCCGCCGGCCAGACCGGCCGGCCGGACCTCGCGACATGACTCCGGGCGGCTGTATCGAGGCGGGCACCAGCCGCGACAGCGTGTCTCAGCCAACGTAGCGGTACTGGCCGGGGCGGGCATCGCGGGGGTGATCGTGCTGGCGATTGTCTGCGGATACGTGATGAGCACGCGGACGGGCAAGACGGCCGATGGCCAGGCCGCGTCGCGGACGGGCGGCAAGACCGGCGGGAGGGGAGGCACGTCCGGGCGCGGCCGAACCGGGCGCACCGACGGGAACGGAGGGGGCAGCCGGGTTCAACCGCCCGCGGGCGGGGGGACCACCCGGCCGGCCGGCGGGGGCCAGACCGGTACGGGAGGTACGGGCACGACACCCAAAGGCACGGGCGGGAGCACGCTCAAGCACGACGAGAAGATCGTCGTCGATTTCCGGGAGCGTCACAGCAGTATCGGGGGCGTCACGACGGTCTATGGCGAGGTCAGGAATGACCACGACTATCCGGTCAAGCAGATCGGGATAGCGTTCGTGTACATCGACGACAAGGGCAAGGCCGTCCGGGTCGGCGCGTGCGGGGATTGCTGGCACGTGCCGGCAAAGGGACGCGTGGGCTTCAAGACGAAGATCGCCAAGGTCCCCGCCGGCGCGACGCTTCGGGCGGTCGCGGCAGCCGTGCGTGAGCCGGAAGGCATCGTCTCGTGGCACGTCGATACCAGCGAGGCCAAGTTCGATACCGAGACGGTCGAGCGGGCGATTGTCCTCCGCGGCAGGGCGAGCAATCCGACGGACACGCCGGTGACGAACGTGGAGTTGTACTGTGATTTCTTCGACAGCGAGGGTATCCTCTACAGAACGGTTTCCGGGAAGCTGACGAAGGACTTCCGAATCCAACCGGGCAAGGATGCGGCGTACAAGGTCGAGTTGACCGGCCTGCTCTCCGTCTCGGGCATCAAGCCCCAGCCTATACTGCGCCTCGTAGGCAGAGCGGAGCGGTAACCCCCGGCCCGCCGGACAACGCACGATATGATTCCGATTGGAACCGATTACCGAATGAGCCGTATCCCGTGGGTGAATTACGCCCTCGTGGCGGCCAACGTCATCATCTTTGTCCTGGGATACAACGGCTCGCCCAAGGGCATCCTGCGCATCAACGAGTACATGCTGCACCCCGATTCGCCCCAGTTGTACCAGTTCTTCAGTTGCATGTTCCTCCACCCCGGGTGGGAGCACCTGCAGGGCAACATGGTGTTTCTGTGGGTGTTCGGCAATGCGATGAACGACCGGTTCGGACAGGTGGGGTATTTGGCGTTCTACCTGGCCGGCGGGGTCCTCGCCGGCGTGGGCTATCTCGTGCTGAGCGGCAATGCACCGGTGTTGGGGGCCTCGGGGGCAATCTCCGCGGTGACCGGCGCGTACCTGGTGCTCCTGCCCCGCACGCGCGTGACCGTCCTGTTCTGGTTCTACATCATCACGTACTTCGAGGTCTCCAGCCTGCTGTTCCTGATGTTCCAGTTGGTCACGAACCTCTGGATGTCGCTGACCCCGAGCATCACCGGCGCGTCGGCCGGCGGGGTGGCCTACGCGGCCCACAGCGCGGGGTATGTCTACGGGATCGCGATGGCCGTGGCGCTGCTGGCACTGAAGATCCTTCCCCGCGACGCCTACGACCTGCTGAACCTCATCCGAAACCGCCACCGTCGCGGACGCTACCGCCGCATGGTCGCCCAGGGCTACGATCCGTTCAATCGCGCCGGAGGCCCGCGGGGACCCGGACGACGCAAAGTCGCCGCCAAACAGACCGCTGCGCAGGCTGTCGACACCCCGTCGGCCCGCGAACTGCAACTGCGCCGCGAGATTACCGACGCCTGCTCCCGACACGACCTGCCCGATGCGGCCGCCAAGTACCTCCAACTCGTCCAACTGGCCGACGGCGCCATCCTGCCCAGGCAGCAGCAACTGGACGTGGCGAACCAGTTGATGGCGGGCAATCAGCACGCGGCAGCCGCCGACACCTACGAACGGTTCATCACCCACTACGCCACCTACGAACACATCGCCGATATCTACCTGATGCTCGGACTGCTCTATTGCCGATATCTATCGCAGTACGACCGGGCCGAACGGAACCTCGAGCAGGCCGTACGCTTGCTCGGCGACCCGGCCAAGATCGAAATGGCCAAGAGCGACCTGCGGAAGATCCGCGAGGAGCGCTCGGCACCGTAGTGGGCTCGGCGGGCTCGGCGCCCGGGCGGGCCCCGGGTGTCGAACCGAGAGACAAGGACGTCCCTGCATGCCCACCGCCCCACCACTGCCCCAACTCGACGCAACGTGGGCGTGGCCGGTCGCGATCCTGACCGTCGGGATCGGCGTGCTGATGCTGATGTGGGGAAGCAAGTATCACCGCGGCGCGCTGGCCCTGGTGGGAGCAGGCATTGGCGCCCTGTTCGGTCCGGTCCTTGCGGCCAAGGTCGGCCTGTCGCGACTGGCCGGGCAGATAGCGGCCCCCATGGTCCTTGCCATCGTCGCCGTTGTCGGGGCGCAGGTGGTCTGGGCGATTCTTGGCACGGCGGTCCTGCTGGGCGCCGCGGCGTGGGGCCTGGCATGCACGTTCATCCCGCCCGAGACCGCGGGCGAGGCGGCGGGGGCAGCGACTCTGACCGACTGGTGCACCGGGCTGTGGACGTTCGTTTCGACCCGACTGATCGAGGCCTGGGCGGCCCACGCGCTGGCCATCGTCCTGACGCTTTTTGTCGCGGGGGCCGTCCCGCTGATCATCGGACTGTTCAAGCCCAAAGTCGCCACCGTCGCCATGACCGCCCTGCTGGGCGCCGGCGGAATCGTGGTCGGCGGGCTGTTGGCCGCCGCCCAGATCAAGGCAGACTGGTGGGGCGCCGCGACAAAGCAGTACGGCGTGCCCGTGGCCATGCTTGTGGCACTGACGACGTTCGGGGCGGCGTGGCAGTATCGTTACGAGATGGCCGAGCTGCGCCGGCGGGACGAGGATGATGACGCCGACGACGAGGACCGCCCATCGGCCCGAGGCGCCAAGAGGGGCAAACATCGTAAGAGAACCCACCGTGGAGAGTGACCCATGACCGAACCGACGAACCAACCCGCTGATGTGACAACGTTCTGGGAGCAGGTGTCGGCCCTGGTGTCGGGCGGTAACGGCCTGCCCTCGCGCGAGCAGTTCGTCGAGTTCGTCACCTCCATGGGGTTCTTCCAGGCGGTCGTCCTGGTGGCGCTGGGAGCGGTGTATCTCCTGTACGGCTGGAAGGTGTTCAAGGCGCTGGTCATCGTCAATGCCACGCTGGGCGGGGCCATCCTCGGGTCCATGCTCGGGGCGCGGATGGACGGACAGAACATGCAGATTATCGCCTCGGTAACCGGCGGGGCGATGTTCGGCATCGTGGCCTGGCCGATGATGAAGTACGCGGTGGCGGTGATGGGCGGGCTGGCGGGCAGCTTCATTGGCTACGGCCTGTGGGTCTACATCGCCAGCTTGTCCGGGAATCCCGAGCCGACCAGCCATGCATGGGCTGGAGCGCTGGTGGGATTGGTCACGCTGGGCATGCTCGCGTTTCTCATCTTCCAGGAAACCGTCGTCCTGTTCACCGCATTGCAGGGGGCCTTGCTGGCCATGACCGGCGGGGTGGCCCTGGCGATGCGGATCGACAGGGTGCGGCCTGAACTGTCGCAGGCCCTGGTCAATAACGTGCACCTCGTGCCCGTCCTGATTGTCGTACCGGCCCTGATCGGCGTGGTCTTCCAGCACAGCGGATCAGCCAAGAAAGCGAAGGCCAAGAAAGCTAAACAGCCCGCCGTCGCGTGAGTTCGGCCCGTTGACTACGACGCCGACGCCCCCCGCGCTTCACGGCGGTGATGCCCAAGGCCCCGGCCCCTCCAGGCCGGGGCCGGCTTTTTTCCCACAGATATGCAGCGCGTATCCAAGTAGGGCGTGCAACTCGTTGCACGCGGAAGGATGTGCTTATCCGTTCCGCGTGCAGGCAAGTTGCACGCCCTACTCGTTACGGTCTGATTGTCTGTGCGGCGATCAGTCCTCTTCGGACAGATCGACGATCGGCTTCCTGCGCTTGGGCGTGGGCTTGGGGGCCGGCTTGGGCGCGGGGACCGGATCGTCCTCGGACAAGTCGACGATCGGCTTGGGCTTGGGCTTGGGCGTCGGCTTGGGCTTGGGCGTTGGTTTTGGCATCGGCTTCGGTGTG
>CAZVEV010000048.1:0-28667 GCA_964625865.1 uncultured Planctomycetaceae bacterium
AGAGATCGGCCAAATAGCCCAAACCCCATTATTCAAAACTGACGGTACACTAGTCCCCGGTGACGATCATCGTGAACTTCGAGTAGATGCCCAGGAAGTTCGTGTAGTGATAGTCGGCATGGTTGATCTTCGTGATCTTGCCGTCTTCCGCCGCCGCCTGGATGCTCGCGTCACCCCAGGCAAACAGGCTCAGCACCTGCTCGGTCGACGCGCGCCCGGTCTTGCTCCCCAGCGGCTGGGCGTCGGCATCGGTGTCGATCGGCGCGCTGACGTCGCTGTAGATCAGCGCCACCGGTGGAATCACCGGCGCCTCGTAGGCCCCGCATCCGCCCAGAAGCACACACACACTCGTCACCGTCAGAACGGCTGCACATCTCATGTCATTCTCCTTCACGTGTTGGATGCCTGTCTCACTCGAGTGTCGGTCTGACGATTTCGCCGCGGAGTTGGGCCTGGCCGCCTTCCTTCTCGTAGACGCCGTAGAACGGCGAACAGGAGTCCAGCCAGATCGTGATGCGGCGCATCTGGTCGGGCGAGAGCTTGACCTTGTAGTGGCCCTTAGTCAGCAAGGCGTAGAGCTTCGACGCGCGGGCGCCGAACTGGCCCGGCGTGGTGCGGTACCACTTGGGATCCGACCAGCTCTTGCCTCCGTAGTCGTAGAACCCGAACTTTGGCGCCAGGTTGATGTACGACGTGTAGTATTCGGTCTTGGGGTTCATGTAACTGCCCCTGGCCGTCCTGACGACCGTTGCGTCCAGGGGCAGCGTCCGCTTGGCCGGGTCCTTGTGGGCCTTGTTCTTCTCGTGGCACTCAACGCAGTGCTTGTCGAGCACGGGCTGGACCAGGCGCGGATAGCTGAACGGGTTCGTGCCGTCCGGGCCCGGCGTGGGGCGCGAGGCCGCTCGCTTCATCGCCCGCGTGTCGGTCTTCGCCGCCGCGGCGCCGTACTTGGGCTCGTGGCAGCCCTGGCACATCGTGCGTTCGCCCGGCTGGAAGTGCGTGCCCGACCGCATGGACGTCACGGCCAGCCCGTTTTCATCGAGAGCCTGGAAGAACAGTTCCTTCCGCGCCGGGACGATGAAGTGGGCGCTGCCATCCTTTTCGACCGGCACGGTGCCGATCACCGCGCGGGTCAGGTTGATCGAGTCCTTGGCTTGGGGGATCTGGCACCCGGTGGCGTGGGTCACGCGGGCCGAGGCGACCGACAGCGGGAAGACCTGGTAGATCCGCAAGGCCGTGATCTTCGTGCCCTTGGGGAATGGCGTGCGGGTCTTGTAGACGTTCGCCACGCCGACGGTCGCCTCGTCGCCCGGCTTGTCGGCCAGGCGATTCGACATCTCCGGGATCACGGGGGGCTTGGGACGCACCGCCAGGGGGATCGGACTCTGACACGCGATGGACGGGTCGCGATAGATCAGGTCCTTGTTGCCGAATGCGTCGACGAGGTAGATCCCGTACATGATGCCCGCAGGCCGGCCGCCCTTAGCCTCGTAAACGCACAGGGCGTAGTTCTCATTCAGGGGCCAGGGCTGACCGTAGTGCATGGCCCCCCGCTGCGACTCGGGGAACCCCACGTCGGGCGTCATGCGCTTGACGGGTCCCATCGCGTCGTCGTCCTCGGCCCGCGGGTCGATGACCACAATCGAGCCGAAGGAGTGCCCGTGGTGCGGGGCGGCGACGGCGATGAACTTGTGTGACCCGGGAATCGCCCGAGCGTCGACTTCCATGTCAGGACGCTTCTGGCGGACGGAGTAGTTCCCGTGGACCGCGCGCGGGTCTCGCCCATCGGGCGTAGTGACCCACGGCATGTGCGCAGTGACGCCGTGACGGTCCACGTAGTCCCATCGCGTCCAGAGGATCATGCCGTCATGCGTCACACTGGGGTGCCATTCGTTCGTCTCGTGATACGAGATGCACTCGATGCCCGACCCGTCGGGCGCCATGTCGTACAGCGTGTATGTGGGGCAGACGCGGCCGCAGCGAAGGTACCCGCCCCGCCGCTCGCTGATGAAGGCAATCCGGCCGGACGGCATGAAGCAGGGGTCGAAGTCGTTCCACGTGCCGTCGGTAAGCATTCGCAGGTCCGACCCGTCGGCGTTGACGCTGAAGACGTGGTAGCAGCGGCCCGGGGCCCAGTGTCCTCGCGTGGGGTCGGTGTGGAAGTCGTGTCCCATCCCCCCGCGCAGCTCGACGTAGGCAAAGGCAATCCGCTTGCCGTCGAACGACACGTCGGGCGAGAGGAACGAGCCGCCCTCGGTCTTCTCGCCGCTGGCGCCGCCCATGCCGTTGTAGCGGACCTTCCACTGTTGCTTGGGCCCGCCCGAGAGCTTCTGGCCCTTAAGCCGTCCGTTGGCGACGGTGGACTTGTCCAGCAGGCTGCGGATGCCCGGCTTGGCGCCGAACGGGTCGGTCAGAACGTACAGCCCCCCGCCGGGCTTCTGCGCCAGACCGTAATACTGGTCACACATGTGGTTGTAGCCCGGAAGGGCCCGCTTGAGGATCAGGATCTCGTTGAAGTCCAGCAGCGGATTGGCAAAGGCGATGCGGCGGCGCACGTGACATACCGCGTCGAAGATCGCCCGCCGTCCCTTGGCATCCTTGACGTCCGTCTTGTCGGCCTTGGCGCGCAGGGTGGCCAACTCGGCTTTCGGCTCGGTCAGTTTCGGCGCTTTGGGCATAGCCGTGATGTCGGCCAGTAGCGATTCGGTGCGTCGCAGGATCACGTCCAGCGGGTCCCGGTCGGTATCCAGGATCATCGCCTCTTTGCGGAACGTCTCCGCCGCGAACGCCTTGAACTGCGCTCGCTTCTTCAGATCGGCGGTCAAGGCGGCAAACCGCCTGCTTTCCTCGCCCTCGGGATACGCCGCACCCGTAGGCGCCGGTCCGATCCACGCGTCGGCTCCGACAGCGGCCGAAGCCGACCCGCACAGTGCCGCGACCACAACCACCAGCAACGCCGCAACCCCGCACACCCGCCCGGCCGCATGATTGCTTCTGAACTCACTCGAACTGATCGGGACACTTGCCATTGGTGGGCCTCTTTCTCTCTCGCACGCCAGCAACCATCGCCGCGGCATGAACGATCTAACACCGCGCGGTCTTCGGTTTTCGATTGATGTACCACTCTACCACGGGCCTCGTTCGACGACAAGACGACTGAGGCGGCGAAAGACTTCTTCACCCGGGCGGGCGTCCCTGCTATGCTCCGGAGTTGGTGAGATATCAGACCCGCGCGGAAACGTGTGAGATGCGAAAGGACATACCATGGGTATCAGGCTTCTGACAGGCACGGCGGCGATGGCGGTGATACTGGCTTCGGTTGGCGGGCTGACCGGGTGCGGCCTGTCGCCTGCCAAGGGACCGACCGCGGGCGGCGAGACAACCAAGCCGGCTGTGGCGGACAAGACGGCGACCGGCGGCGGCGAGGCGCCGTGCCCGACCGGCGGGGAGGTGGCTGTCAAGACCCCGGCGCCTGACGGGAGCGCCCCGTGCCCGACCGGACCCGACGCCGATTCGCCCGCCAGGAAAGACGACAAGCCGCCGGCGTTCAAGGAAGGCAAGCGACTGTGGGCCAACTCGTTCCTGTGGGCCGAGGCGCCCAAGCTGGAGGTCGAGAAGTGGCTCTCGGACAAGCCCGAGACCAAGGGCAAGTACGTGCTGCTGGAGTTCTGGGCCACCTGGTGCGGGCCCTGCCGCCGGTCGATCCCCCTCCTGAACACGTTCCACCGCAAGTACAAGGATGAACTGGTGGTCATCGGCATCTCCGACGAGACCGAAGCCGACGTGCGGAAGCTCAAGAGCCCGCAGATCGAGTACTACAGCGCCATCGACACCAAGGCGCGGACCAAGAAGGCCGTCGGCGTCTGGGGCATTCCCCACGTGCTGATTATCGAGCCCGGCGGGGCCGTGATCTGGCAGGGCTTCCCCCTGCTCAAGGACTACGAACTGACCGAAGAGACCATCGAGAAGATCCTCGCCATCGGCAGGAAGATCAAGGCCGCCGAAGCCGCCAAGAAACAGAAGTAGTCGGCCGGTGCCACGGTCCTACGCGCAGCGGAGGGCCGTGCGGCGTATAACCGTATGCCGGTGATCGGCACGGCCCTCCGCGGCGCGGAGGACCGTGGCATCCGGTGGAGAGACGCGATGCTTGTAGTGCTGAACCTGTTCGACATCATCCCCGGCCGGGAGAAGGACTACGCCGAGTATCTTCGCCGGGTCCAGCCGATCCTGAAGCGCTACGGCGCCGAAGTGCTCCAGTACGGTCGGACGCGAATGGTCTTCATGGGCGACTGCACGCAGGAGTATTGCGGGCTGGTGGCCTACCCGGACGCCAAGAGCCTGGGCAAGTTCTCGCGCGACGCGGAGTTCAAGGCCATCCGCCCCCTCCGCGACGACTCGACGACAAGCTACGTGCTGGCCGTCATCGATTGCTTCGAGACGCTCGACGATGCGATCGAATACCTCGACCAGGTCGGCGACTGACGCCGATTTCAGTTTTCCCCGCCGCGGGGCGATGCTATCATCCTCTGACACCCCGGCCCGGACCGGGCCGACTACACCTTCGGGAGAACCCGTTATGCGCAGCGACAACGTGAAGAAAGGCGACGAGCGAGGCCCGCACCGCAGCCTGATGAAAGCCACCGGCATGACCGATGCGGACATCCGCAGGCCGTTTATCGGCATCGTCAACAGCTACACCGACATCATCCCCGGCCACGTCCACCTCAACGCGGTGGCCGACTACGTCAAGGACCAGGTCCGCGCCGCGGGCGGCACGCCGATCGAGTTCAACACGATCGGCATCTGCGACGGGATCGCGATGGGCCACTACGGGATGAAGTACTCGCTGGCCTCCCGCGAGTTGATTGCCGACTGCGTCGAGTCGATGGCCGAGGCCCACCAGTTCGACGCGCTGATCTGCCTGCCGAACTGCGACAAGATCGTTCCGGGCATGTTCATGGCCGCGCTGCGTCTCAACATCCCGACGATCTTCGTCTCGGGCGGTCCGATGGAAGCCGGGCGCGTGGCGGGCTGCGACGTGGACCTGATCGACCAGTTCTACGCCGTCGCCCAACTCAAGACCGGCGCGATGAGCCGCAGGAAGGTCAAGCAGTTCGAGGACAACACGTGCCCGACGTGCGGCTCGTGCAGCGGCATGTTCACGGCCAACAGCATGAACTGTCTGTCCGAAGCCGTCGGGATGGCCCTGCCGGGCAACGGGACGACGCTGGCGACCAGCCCGGTGCGGATGGACCTGTGCAAGAGAGCCTCCCAGCGGATCGTCGCGATGGCCAAGGGCTGGGCCCGCGCCGGATGCAAGCGAACCTACCCGCTCCTGCCGCGGCGGATCATGACCAAGAAGGCCTTCGAGAACGCCTTTGCCCTGGACATGGCGATGGGCGGCTCGACCAACACGGTGCTTCACCTGCTGGCGATGGCCAACGAAGCCGGCGTGACGTTCACCCTCACGGACATCCAGCGCGTCGCGCGCCGCACGCCGAATATCTGTCGCGTCGCGCCATCCTCGACGCCCGAGGGCCGCATCTACCACATGCAGGACGTCCACCGCGCCGGCGGGATCACGACGATTCTGGGTCAACTGCTCACCGACAAGCCGTCGACCGTCCACGGCGAGTGCATGACCGTCACGGGCAAGACGCTGGCGCAGAACATCAAGGCGTTCTCGCTGCGGAGCAAGACCCTCTGCCCGGCGGGCAAGAAGATGTACCGCGAGGGCTGGAAGGCCACCGGACGCAGCGTGGAAGACGTCAGGGCGATGTATCGCGGCGCCAGGCCCGCCAAGCTGCCGGCGCTGAACACCGGGCGACTCAGCGCCAAAGACGTCATCCGCCCGCTGGACAAGGCCTTCACGGCCAAGGGAGGCCTGTGCGTGCTGTACGGCAACATTGCCACCGGCGGCTCGGTGGTCAAGCTGGCCGGCGTGGACCCGTCGATGTACACGCACAGCGGCCCGGCAGTGATCTTCGAAGGACAGGACGCCGCCTGCGCAGGCATCCTCGGCGGGAAGGTCGCCGCGGGCGACGTGGTGGTCATCCGCAACGAAGGCCCCCGCGGCGGGCCCGGCATGCAGGAGATGCTCGCGCCGACCAGCTACATCAAGGGCATGGGGCTTGGCGAGAAGTGCGCGCTGATCACCGACGGCCGCTTCAGCGGCGGAACCGCCGGCGCGTGCATCGGGCACATCAGCCCCGAAGCCGCCGCCGGTGGCGAGATCGGCCTGCTGAAGGACGGCGACATCATCACCATCGACATCCCGGGCGGCACGATCAACGCGAAGGTCTCGAAAGCCGAGTTCGCCCGCCGACGCAAAGCGTACATGCCGCGGCCCGCCCCCATCCAGCACGGCGCCCTGGGCCGATACGCCCAGCACGCCACCAGCGCCGACACCGGCGCCGTCCTCGACTGGCCCGGAAAGCCCATGGCGTAGAGGAAACGACAGCGGGTGGGACATGAGTGAAGCCGACAACGTCGCAGGGTCTGATGACCTCACGCCTCGCCCGCCATGGGGCAGCTTCCGGCGCAGGCTCGAGTGGGTGTTCCAGGTCGGTCTGCCCGACGACGAGGTCCGGGCCACAACGACGGCTGGGGAGTTGTACGACATCATCATTCGAGAGCTTGAGATCGCCTACGAGACGGACGACGAATCGGCAAACAGGTCACTGACTGCGGTGGCAGCCGATCGTCTCCAGGGCGCCCTGGAGATTCTGTTCGACATCCCACCGAGGCAGGTGACGCCCGAAGCCGAAATGGACGACCTCATCCCGTCCCGTCGGCGGGAGCGGGCATGGCGTGAGTTGGGCGAGGAGATGGACCTCCGCCTGCCGGAGATCGTCATCTCCGACGAAGTAGCCAGCAGGAGCGGGGCCTTCTTCCGCCGGGCGTTCCAGACCTTCGTAGCATCGTTACTCGTCGGTCTCTGCGCCGCACTGGCCCCCTCCACTATTCCCGGCAGGATACTGGCAGTTCTGGCGGCCTGTGGATTCATAGGATCGCTGGTGCTGTTCGCCGCGAGCACGTTCGGCAATCGGTATAGCATCCCGCCCTCTTGTCGTACCGTGGGGCAGACCGTCATGCTGCTTGTGCGAACAAACCCTGTCCTGCTGGGCTGGGGAAGGCTCACCAGCCGGGAGATGTGGCAAGTCTTCCAGGAAACTCTGGCCGACAGATTCGATCTGCCCGTCGAGGAAGTCACCCGGGAGTTGGAAACGGCCCCTGCCCTGTTTGAGTCCGAGTTCCCTGAAGAGCTATCCGGTGCCCCCTACTGGGTGATGAGCGAGTACCTCAGACGTACAGAACGCCCATAGCTGCTCGTGGCCGCGTTTTCTCGCGCAGGATACCCCGACCCCGCCTGATCGCGAGAAAACGCGGCCACGGGCGTCCATGGGCGGCCTCGACGCTCTGGCCGGCATATCCTGCAGGGGCGGGACGGCCCTTGTCTTGTCGCGGCCTGGCGGAGATAATGATTGGGGGCCGGGTCCGTCGGTTGTCGAAGGAGTCATTGTGGGCATTGACGAGATATTGCGACCGAAGCGTCAAGCGATACTTCGTGCCGCTTCCGAGCGCGGGGCGCGGCGCATCCGCGTATTTGGCTCAGTTGCACGAGGGGAGGCTGACGAGGACAGCGACATCGACTTCCTTGTCGACATGGAGCCCGGCCGCAGCGGATTTGACCTAAGCGGTCTGCTGGCGGACCTCCAGGACCTTCTCGGGCCGAAAGTAGACATCGTGGCCGAAGGAGGGCTTCACTGGTACATCCGCGACCGCATCCTGCAAGAGGCCAAGGCACTGTGAAAGACGACAGGCTGTATCTGATCCACATCAGCGAGTGCATCGCCCGCATTCAGCGGTACGTTGCCGCCGGGCGGGATGAGTTTCTCGCTTCGTCGCTCATTCAGGACGCGACCCTGCGGAACCTGCAGATCCTGACCGAATCCACTCAACGCCTGTCCGAGCAGGTCAAACGCACGCACGGAGACGTTGACTGGAAGGGCATTGCCGCATTCCGCAATGTCGTCGTACACGATTACCTGGGGTTGGACATGGAGCAGGTGTGGCAGATCGTCTGCCGCGACTTGCCCGTCCTGCTGGAGACGGTCGAAGGCCTGCTGGCCGAACCGTTCGACAACGACTGACGGCCATCGGCATGGCCACGCGTCGGCTCACTGTCTGGCTGAGGAAACGCGTATGGAATGGCATGATCTGATTGAGGACGTGCGGATTGAGTTGGGCCTGCTGCACCAGTTGGCTGATGAGGCGGGGGATCTGGTGGCGAGCGTTCGGGCCGGCCGCGACGGGCCGACCGAGCACCTGGCGGCCGGGGCCGTGCTGCAATCGTTCTACAGCGGCGTGGAGAAGGTCCTGGCGCTCATCGCCGAGCGCGTCGACGACGGGTGGGACCGCGGCGACAACGCCCGCGCCGCCCTGCTGGAGGCGATGGGGCGCGCGACCGACCACCGCCCCGCCGTGCTGGGCGGCGAGTTGTCCGACGTCCTGCAGAAGTACATGGAGTTTCGCGAGGCCTTTCGCTACGCGCAGTTCTTCCATCTCAACTGGGAGCAGACCGCCCCGCTGGTGATCGACCTGCCCCGCGCCCTGGGCGTGTTTGAGACGCGGATCGACGAGTTCTTCACCGACGCCTCCGGCGAGCCGGCAGGCCTGACCGACGAGCCGACCGACCTGCCCCGCTACTGGTCCCAGCCGGTCAAGGTCAAGACCGTCCGCCTTGAGAAGAAGCCCACCATCATCATGTGCATCATGGCGATGGCGTTCGGGGCGATAACAACATTCGTCATCGCGAAGAACCGCTACGGCCCGTGGATGCCCCAGATCGTGCCAGCCAGGGCGGTCGAGACGATCTTCACCTTCGACGGCGAATTCACACCACCCGGTTTCCACGACCCGGACGGCCGGCCGGTCGAACTGACGTTCCGCGACCGCAAGAGCCCCTTCCTCGTCACCGCCGGGCGGATCGTCGAGAACCAGAAGGAGATCCGCCTGACCGGACGGATTGACCGCAAGGGTAAGCTGAGACGTTTCGCCCTTTGTCAGCCCGACGGGCTGCCGGTCAAGACGTATCACCTGACTACCGCCGGACGGACCGCCTGCATGATCGAGAGGGACCGCTATCCACGCGACAAGACCGGCTATGACGGCTGGACTTACCGGTTCTACCACGAGGGCAGGCAGGTCGCCGAACTGTTCACCACCGACGACGGCCTGCTCCTGAAGGCCGACGTATGGGGACTCGACGGCGATCTGCCCGCCAGACCAGACACCGATGCTAGCGGCGCCGGAAGGAGCACTGCACCATGAAGACCGTCAAACTGCTTTACGGGACGGAGGGGATCACGATTGACGTGCCGGACTCGGCCGTCATGCTCGAGGGTCAGGATATTCCGGCGATCGCTGATCCGCATGCCGCGGTGGCCGAGGCCCTGGCCAACCCCATCGGCTCGCGGCCGCTTGCGGACCTGCTGGCCGACCGGAAGCCCGAGACCGTCGCGATTACCGTCTCGGACATCACGCGCCCCGTGCCGAATCGCCAGTTCCTGCCTGCGGTGCTCGATACCCTCAACGCCTGCGGCATCGACGATTCGCACATCGTGATCATCATCGGCACGGGCATGCACAGGCCCAGCACGCCTGAAGAACGCGAGATTATCCTCGGGGCGGACATCCTCGATCGCATCGAGGTGATCGACCATCGCGCCGACGCGCCCGACACGCTGGTGGCCGTCAGCGACGACCCGCCGGTCAGCGTCTGTCGCCGCTTCGCGGAGGCCGACTTCCGCATCGTCACCGGCTACATCGAGGCGCACTTCATGGCGGGCTTCTCCGGCGGGCGAAAGGGCGTCTGTCCGGCGCTGGTGGACTTGGCGACCGTGCAGCGATTCCACGGCTATCGCACACTGGCGGATCCGAAGGCCGACACCGGCATACTCGCGGACAACCCCTGTCACGAGATCGCGTTGGCCGTCGCGCGGAAAGTCGGCGTCGGCTTCCTGCTGAACGTCGCGATTACCGGCGATCGCCGGATGGCGGGGATCTACTGCGGCGACCTGGAGCAGGCCCACCAGGCCGGCTGCGCCCAGGTGGCCGAGTGGACCACCGCCACCGTCGACGGGCCGTTCGATCTGGTCATCACCAACGGAGGCGGCTTTCCGCTCGATCAGACGTTCTACCAGACGGTCAAGGGCATGTGCACGGCGTTGCCCGCCCTCGGGCCGGACAGCACGCTGCTGCAGGTCAGCCGCTGCAATGAGAAACTCGGCTCGCAGACCTATACCGATCTCATGCTCACGTGGGACAACGACTGGCGCGGCTTCCTTGCCGACATCGAAGCCCACGCCGACATCACCCGCCTGGACCAGTGGGAGTTCCAGATGCAGTGCAAGGTGCTGGCCCGCATCGGCCCCGAGAACCTCTGGTTCGTCACCGACGGGGTTGATCCCGACGTGCAGCGGCGCATCTGTCTGACGCCCATCCTGGGCCCCGGCGACGCACCGGCCCGCGCCCAGCGGGCCGTCGACGACTACCTCGCCGCCCACCCCGACGCCCGCATCGCCGTGATCCCCGAAGGACCCTACACCATGCTCAAACGCAGAACCGCTTGAAGGGGTGCCGTGGGCTGCGGCGCAGCCGCAACCACGTTTTCTCTAATGGCGGCGACGTGGCTGCTCCGCTTCGCTCCGCAGCCCACGGCACCCTGCTTGCTTGTCCTGAGCGCAGTCGAAGGGCGGTTTCGCGCGACGTTCAGTTGTCTTTGCCCTTCCGTCGCGCCGCCGCCCGCCCCACCGCAGCGGCGCCGAACCGCTCGGCGATCTCGTCCATCGCCTTGTCCAGCCGCCCCTGCCTGTCCTTGCCCGCATCCGCAAACAACGACAGTTGCTCCCCTCCTCCCCCGCGCAACTGTGATGCCGTCACGCCAAGCAGCCGCAACGGCCTGCCCGCCCCCGATCGCCATCTCTCGAACAGACCCGCCGCAGCGCCCCAGATCTCCGCGGTGACGTTCGTCGCCTCTCTCAGCGTCGCCGACCGCGTCAACGTCGTGAAGTCCCCGTACCGAAGCTTCAACGTGACCGTCCGTGCCTTGAGTTCATGACGCCGCAAACGTCTGCACACCTGCTCAACCTGACCCAGCAGCACGCCCGATAGCACGGACATCTCGCCAATGTCCGTCGCGAAGGTCACCTCCTGCCCGATGCTCTTGGCCTGCCAGTCCGGCGTGACCGGCCTGTCGTCCAGCCCCGCCGCCAGACGCTGGAAGTGCTCGCCCATGTCCCCCACCGTCTCCCGCAGCAGGTCAGGTGAGGCCAGGCGAAGTTCACCAATCGTCCGGATGTTGACCCGCTCGAACGCCTTGGCCGCCGCCAGCCCGACGCCCCAGAGCTTGCGGATATCCAGCGGATCCAGCACCTCGTGCACTGTCGACTCATCGATCACCGTCAGCCCGTCGGGCTTGTCCAGATCGCTGGCGAGTTTGGCGAGGAACTTGTTCGGCGCCACGCCCGCGCTTGCGGTCAGGCCGACCGCGTCGCGAACAGCGTCCTTGATCTGCCGCCCCATCGCCTCGGCCGGGCCGAACAGGCGCTCGCAGCCGCTGACGTCCAGGAACGCCTCGTCGACGCTCAGAGGCTCGATCTGCGGCGTGAACGACTCCAGCACGGCGAACACCTGCTCGCTGATCTCGCGATAGCGCCTGCCGCGCGGCGGAAGGACAATCGCCTGGGGACACAGCCTCACCGCCTGGGCCATCGGCATGGCCGAATGACAGCCGAACGCCCGCGCCTCGTAGCTGGCCGTGCTGACCACGCCCCGCCGGGCCGGGTCGCCGCCGACGAGGATGCACTTTCCCCGCAGTTCAGGCCGGTCGAGTTTCTCGACCGCCGCGAAGAACTCGTCCATGTCCACGTGAATGATTCGCCGCCGCATGCCCGCACTCTACCGCGCCGCGAAGAAGATTCCGCCATCTTTCCAACGCCGCCTTGACACGCCCCCGCCCAGTGTCTATCCTTTCCCCATGCCGCCCCCGCACGGCGGCCCGGACACCTGGAGAGGTGGCTGAGTGGCTTAAAGCGCAGGTTTGCTAAACCTGTGAACCTTTACCGGTTCCGCGGGTTCGAATCCCGCCCTCTCCGTTCGAAGAAGAATACGCCTCGCAAGGCTTTGTTTTAAAAGGTCTTGCGAGGCGTATTCTGATTGACACAGTTGATTGTGCCAAGATTGTGTCAATCAGATGGTCTACGCCGATGGCCAAACGACCGTGATCCAGTCGCACCGACCCGCCGTTCGCGCTGTCACTTATCTTGCGTCTCATCGTCAACAAGCCCTTGGCCTGTGTCAGTCGTCCCCGGACTGCCGGGCGACTTCTCAATTATTTGTGGCCTCCGTCCCGACTACTCCGCCGGGATCCGAGCCACCTTCAATTTCTCTATTGTATCACATCTCCGCCGCAAGCGGTTTCAACGCCTAGTCAGACGCGTCCACCTTACCGGGCGCAACGTCTGGGGACGGCGCCCTGACAAACGATAACCGCGACATCTCATCTTGCGATCGTTTGTCAGACAGGTGGTAATAATAGCGAACCATCTTGGAATCCTGATGGCCCAACCAGTTCATCACGACCTGCATTGGCACGCTGCTGTTGGCGCACTCGGAACAGAAGTAATGCCGGAGGGAATGCAGCCGGCCATGCTGCATACCGGTCTCGACGCCCCGCGCCCGGAATGCCTTGGCCACGGGCGTGAGGACCTTGTCCTTCAGGTTGTTCCGGACGGTATCCGGCTTGAGCAACCCGCCGAGTGGGCCGTGGAAGACTCGGCCGTCTTCATGACGCCGAAGGTTCTTCAGTACATCCAGGAACTCCGCCTGAATCGGGAACGATCGATCCCTACGGTTCTTCGTCCGTCGTCGCTTGCCCTTGCCCTTCTGCTTACCGGGGTCATTCTCGACGCGGATGACGTTGCGCTCGAAGTCTACATCTGACCACCGCAGCGCCGCCAACTCCGCGATCCGCATCCCGGTGCAGGCCAAGGCAATAGCGACCTGACCAAGCCAAATGAGTTCATCCTTCTCCATGCAGAATGCGACGATGGCATCGACTTCCTCTGGCAGGTAGCAATACGTCGGGCTGTCATTCGGTTTCGTCAATGGCATGACAATCCGACACGCCTCCGGCAAGTGGCCTTCTTCGATAAGGTTCTTCACGGCCTGTTTGACCGTCGTCAGTTCGAGGTAGAGCGTTCGCTCGTGGTAGCCCTTGTCCTCCAAGTGGCCGGCGTAGGCCTTCAAGAATTGACGGTTCACCTGGCCCCACGTGGTTACGCCCTTGCTCTCAGCGAAGGGCACGAACTTGTCAAAGACGGCGCGGTAGCGCTTCTGTGTTGCGTCGCTGGCGCCGCCTGCAACTTCCGGCGCGGCCACGCTGGCCATGTACAACCGGCGTCCTTCCTCCAAGCCCAACGTCGCTGCGGTTGCGTCAATCAACAGCCGCTTGTCAACCAGCCCCAGCTTGACGGCCATCGTCAGGTCCAACTCCGCGAGAGCTTCCATCGCTTTCGCCCGGTCCTTCGTGCCCAGGGAATGCCGCCCGGCGTTGACTCGGTTCGACCTTCCGTCGGCGTAGAACACACCATCCCGGTCATACAACTTCCACGTGAAGTGCTGCCCGACGATCACTTCGTTTTTTCTTTTCTTTGGCATGCATTATCTCCTGAACTTCCCTCGGCTCTTCCACTTCGGGGATGGCCCGGAGAGTTTCGTTCGTGTTGGCAGCGCCGCGATTGAAAGCACCGCGTCTGGCCCCATCATACGCTGAGTTTCGGCCTCTTGCTCTGAGGATTCTGCTGGCTGAACCTGACACAAGACATCCAACGCGTCCTCACGAATGAGCACTCTGTGCCCCTTCCCACCCGGCTGGACGGATGGAATCGAGCCGTCCTTGAGCCGACGTCGAATCGTGCTGGCCGAAAGCGGGACACGTCTCACGAACTCATCGAATGTGATATACCCGCTGGCCCGACCACTCCGGGCCAGTTCCGACGAGCGGGAACGGCCGTTGGCAGCGGGCCGCATCTCATCTGGGGCGGGTTGTTTCGCCGAGTGCTCCATTGCCTACATCACTGAATGCCATCCTGTTCTACTGGGCGAGGCATCTCCAACACCTTCATCTACTGGACAGTCGACATCACATGCCCAACCGACCCATCTGGTTGTCTATTTCGATAACACATGCGAAAAAAGAAGCCGACCTTCCTATGTAATCAGTCGCTTGTATAGCTCTGACAGAGAGATCCTCGTCGTGAACAAAGCCTTCGGAACCGTGTCGGTCTCCTTGAGGTTGTCCAGGTCGGCCCAAGCGGACGTCGGCGGCACCTGCATTCCCGTGCGCGAGGCCCGCGACTTCTTGACCACGACGCGAAGGGACCTTCCATCGGCGATCTCGACGTCGATCGCGCTTGCCGCGCGGAACGCGACAAATGCGTCTATCATCGGATGGTCACCCGGAACGTCGGTTGGACTCGCCCAGCCGAATATGACGCCCAGCGCACTTCGTACGCGGGTGCGATTCAGCCCCATCTCGCGCAGCACGGCCGTCAAGGCGATCGCGAAAGCCGCAAAGGGACTGAACTCACGCGCAACGCCGTGGCCTGTTCGCGCCTTGTCGCCCCGACCGTAGTAGTTCCGATCGAGGACATCGTAATCGACGACGTAGCGCAGCCGCCGGATCTCCAGTCCGGTACGTCTTGTCATTTCCGCGAAGTTCATCGCCAGATCTCCTGGTTATCGAATTCGATAACTTTATTCTACAGATCGCGAATCTCGCTGTCAAGTACCGTCAGACAATCCTGCTGAGCTTCGCGGGGTATCGCGCTGGTTTCGCAGCCAGTGCCTAGCAAGCAACTGCCCGATCAGTTGCGCAAGTTCCTCGCGATCTCGTGCTACGTCGCGAGCCTCGCGTGGGGCAACGTCACCTGTTCCACGGGGATTCTGTCTTGTCTGATTTCTGTCGTGCTGCATCTTCGACCTCACTCTCTCGCATGTTGCATGGCGCAGCCGTCGCTGCCTGTCTCGGCCGTCACGGCCATCTCGGCCAAGGCGTCCTGTACCTCCGTCGGCAGTAGGTCCGGTCGGATGTGAAAGCGCCGAGCGCTGAACTTATGCGTTATGCCCAAGATGGGCGGATCGCCTCCGTCGCTGCTGTCTACAAAGAACTGATCCGGACCGGTCATCAGCGCCTTCTGCAAAGCCGCGTCCTTGTGGCGATACAAGCCCCGGCGGTGTTGCCTGGGACAGATCTTCGCCCGTCGGTTGAACTCGGCCGCTTCGTCCAGAGCTCGGACCACAGCAATAACGTCTCTATCTCGTATTGTTGGGTTCATCGGGTGTTCCTTTCTCTCGCGCCGTATCGAGGCGCGTAAAGAACCGGCCGGTCGGGGCGGTGAAGCCCTGACCGGCCGGTTGTGTTGTTTCGAAGGTTGGCGATCTATGCGGTGGCTTCGTGCGTTGCCGCACTTTGCGGCACTGCCGCGGGGCGACGACGCCTCGTGGTGACGCGAAGCTGGACGATCTCGGCTATGTGGCTGATCTTCCGCAGTTTTCTTTCACCGAGGATCTCTCGGGCTGCGGTCACGCTGATGGTTGCAGCTTCCAGGAACTCCCTCTTGGTGACCGCACGATGGAAGGCAGCGGGTTTTACCGTAAGACGCTCCTGGGTGATGAGCTTTGCTTCGAACTCGTCCGAGCAAACGGCGCCTACGCCATGCTCGACCATCTGGCCGCGGATGGCTCTGACAAGCTCTTGCTCCTGGGCCTCGATTTGCTGGCGTTGCTGTCGCAACAGGCCGAGGCGCTGAACTTGCTGTTCGATGATTCTAGTCACCTGTTTGCTCCTTCGTGATTGTGGCTCACCGGCGATTGCGGCGGCGATACGCTCGAACGATGGTCGTGCCGCCGCGGGGCTTGCTTCGACCGTGACGTCGTACGTGATGGCGGTAGGCACTGGCGTGGCGCGAACGCCTGACGAACGCTGACAAGATTGATTTCCAGTTCGAAGACATCTTCACCTCCTTCCAGGAAGGTTGATTGGTTGGGAATGATCGCAGTGCATGAAAGAAGGGCCCGCCGAGGTCCTGGCGGTTGCGTGCGCCACCGTTGGGTGGCACAGGCCTGTCCGTTGGGACAACCTCGGCGGGCCCGGTTTCCGGGCAGCTATTCGAAAAGAAGACTCACACCGGCTGGGGCCTTTAACATCGATGCGACATCATTCAACTGTTGGACGATCTCCTTCCGCGTGGGCAACATGCCCTGTCGGTTGGCAAACTCCAAGGCGCATTGCCGCAACCGCTTCTCCAGTTGCTTACGCTGCCCGTTGTGAAGCAGATCCTTGATCTTTGCTGCAGCTGTGCTTTTCGACAAGAAGCCCTCACTGCCCGGTTCAATCGCGAGATCGAGTAGCTCTGGTTCCGGAAGGCGGACGATGATTGTGTCTC
Source organism: uncultured Planctomycetaceae bacterium (assembly GCA_964625865.1). Lineage (GTDB taxonomy): Bacteria > Planctomycetota > Phycisphaerae > SM23-33 > SM23-33 > CAZVEV01. Next base: position 16,512 of record CAZVEV010000048.1, read on the forward strand.
CGTCGCGACGAATGTCGTCAGCGCCGATCTTCTTCAGGTCGACGCCGTAATGCATACGAACGGTCGCCCACAGCACGCCGTGCCACTGGCCGAGCCAATCACATTCTTCGTGTTCGATGACGATCTGTGTGGCTATTCGCCGCGTAACGAGGAACACCATCGCCTCGCTTCGCAGGATCGAAAGCGTGATCTTCTCGTCGACTCGGACGGGTGCCGCGCCGCAATCGAATCGCGAGAGAGCAAACATGGCCAGAGCAACGATCGCGATTGCCCACAGGGCCCCGGCGATGGCCTTTCCGCCTGGTTTGCTCGCCACGGACATGCATGGTCCTCGCGGGGTCATCTGGCCCGACATCAGCAACTCGCCACGCGACCAAAAATGGCCAAGATCATCAGGACAAGGATGACGAAAAAAACTCCACCGCTATTACTTCGCGTAGTGTGCATAGGGACTCCTCGTGTTGGGTTGTTTGGGTTATGCGCAAATGCCCGAAAGGGCGAGTGCTTCTACAGGACGTTCAGTTCATCGGCCAGCAGATTCAGCGTCAGGTCCCGGCTGGTGGGCAGACCTCGCAGCCAGCGGCTGAACTGCGAGATCAGCAGGCCGGCGGCAACGTTCGCCGCGAAGATGGTCATCCGCGACGTGCAGGCGCCGGCATGGGCCTCAGCATGCGGAAAGAGCGTCGACGCGTAGTGCTTCCGGCTGTCGGTGTCACACGCCGTCAGGATACGGATCACCTCGGCGGTCATCCTGCCATCGGCAAAGAAGGACACGCTGCCTTTGACTGCGTCCCAGATGAGTTTTCGGGCGTCGATCGTGTCGACGCAGGCAAACACGGCGTTGCCGGTGTTCATGCTCCGGCGGAATCGGTCGTTGATCTCGGTGATCTGGGCGCGGCTGTTTATCCGCCGACAGTGCTCGGCCGTAGCCTGGACTTTCGGGCGGCCGAGATCTGTCTCCAGATAGCCCTGGCTGGCAAGGTTGCTTTCCTCGACGGTGTCGAAGTCGACCAGCGTCAGGCGCGGCGCCCCGACGGCGGCAAGCTGCAGGGCAACCTGCCGTCCCAAGGCGCCTACGCCGACAATCGTGATATCGCACTCGGCCAGCCGATCGGCGGGAACAACGTCCCGCTGCCGGCTGAATCGTTCAGCTTCCGTCATGGGCTTGGATCCCTTCATGGTTGGGTGATATCGATCACACATAGGCGACCTCCCTGGCCCACAGGTCCGGCCTGTCGCGAAGTTCGGCCATCACGGCCTCACGTTCGTCCGGCTCCATCTGCTCCAGGTCTTCGAGCCAATGGTCGCCAAAGCACAGGTCGTCGGTGTCGTCCTGCCATCCGATTCGCCCGAAGAAATGCGGCGCTACTGTGACGCGAACGTTCCGCCGGTACTCGTTCTGCCAGGCCTCGTGATCGCTGCCATCGAACTCGGTCGAGTAGTCCACTTCGACGGGGAGGTTGATCCGGCCGCCAGGGCCGGTGTTGTGCTGCAGCCGCGCGAAGGTCTTGCCGCTGCGGGCGACGATGAACATGACGGCCCAGTCGCAGCGGCCAAACGCGCGATCGAAGCATTCCTCGTCCGTACCGCTGGGCTGCGGACAATCGCCGGGATGCGTGTGTGCCCAGATCCGACAAAACTGCTCGGGCCGGCGGCCGAGGTCGATCTGGTCATCGAAGAAGTCGGCCACGCCTTCGTCGTCGAACTCGACAGATGCGACACTGACGGTCTGGCTAACGCTGACGAAGTCCGTCACGAGCAGCAGATCGTCACCGGCGCACACACCGAATCCTCCGATCTCGCAATCCCCCTGGTCGCGGAAGTACATCAGCTTCGCCCACGCCGCCGGCGAGAAGCGGAGCACGGGCTGCGACTGGTGGGCGCTACGCGGCTTCGGTTCGGGCACGTTCGTCCGCTTCTCGGTCTTGCTCGCCGGTTCCGATGGCGGGGTACCTGGCTTTGTTTTCTTCATGGTCGTCTTCATTCCCTTGCTCCAGTCTTTCCTCGATGCATGGGCACTGCTCGTCGTCCAAGCAGGTCCGGCAGATTGTCTCCCCGCAGTCGGGGCAGGTCGTGATACATCGGCTGCAATAGCGATCGTCGCACACGGGGCACTCTGTCAGGCATCCACCGCACATGGTCTCGTCGCATCCGCTACAGCACGACGAGCATTCGTCACAGAAGTCTCGCTCGCAACTGCTGCACCAGTAGCCCTCGTCCTCGGGTAGCGTGTAGCCACAGTCGTAACATGGCCGGCCGTGCCAGTTGCTTAGTGCGACGTACGGCGAGTCCCCGTTGTACGTCTCCAGCACGCTGCGTATCAGGCAGAACAGGTCGCTCAAACGTCCGTCTTCCACGGCCGCCTTGATCGGGAGCGACGCATCGCCGCAGCACATCTGCTCGTCACTGACGTGTGGATGCGTCACCACGTTGTTAGGCGCAGCCGGGTGCGGATCCAGGGCGATGACATCGAACGACGCCTGGGGAATATCCGATGCGATCCGTCCAATGTGCAGCCGGACCTCGAACGGCCCGAGGTAGATGCCCTCCAACTCGATCGGCTCGGTCACAACCGAAACCGTTCGGTTGCTGGGGTCGCAGTCGACCTGGGCGAACTCGTCTTCGAGTTGCCTGAGTTCTTCAGCGATATCCCGCACCGTGGGGATCTTTGTGTCACGGGCATTTATCGCTTGTTGCGTGTTGCTAACGTGATAAGGCATGTCTCGCAGTCCGGCCTCGAGGCCGCGGACAATCTTTGTCGCCGCCGCCGACCATCCACGCGACATGCAGATTGCCAGTTTCTGTCGGCCGGTCCGGATCCTGTCGACCTGGTCGAGCAGTGTTCCTGTCTGGCGGTGAACAGTGCTGATTCGCTTGCGCTGCAGTTGGTTCAGTTGCTCGCGAATCATCTGGGCGATGCGCACGCGCACCTTGCCCGATGGGTCTGTCCTCATGGTGTGTTCCTCCCAGAACAAAGGCGCCCGCCCGGCGGCTGAAGACCAGCCGGCCCGGACGGGCGCCTGTTGGGTTGATTCGGTCAGTTCGGACGTGTTGGCACTACGTGTTGCGCACGGCCCATGCGACATTCGCGGCGCCCTGGATCTTCGTCGGCGTCGCGCTGATGCGATCGCCTTCCTGCAGCACGCAGTCACGGGCCACGGGCTGACGATTCACGCGGATCAGCAGATCGTCGGCCTGCTGGGCGGGCAGTCGCTCGGCGATGAACTTGTCGATGGTCGTGTTCGGGGCCACGTCAACGTAGTCCGCGAATCCGGCGCCATGATTGTTGATGAACAGTATTTGCATGGGTTGCTCCAGTAGGTGCAGATGATTCAAATGACGATGCCGGCGCCCCGGTGGCGCCGGTCCTGGGGGGCAGACAGAATGAAGGGCCCGGTGCATCAAGGCGAGCGGTGTGTCAGATCATGAACATTTCGGTATCGCACTCGCCGCAGTACGGTGTGCCGATTTCGGCCAGGTCGTCGTAGGAGCAACTAGCGACACGGTGGCAGTCAGGACATTGCCACTGGCGCGAGAATGCCCTATGGGCTATGCGCATCGCTTGCTCGATGATCGGCCAGTGCCTGTTGGCGACGATTTCTTCACTGGCTGGCCACTGGCCGATAGTGCACTTGGCGCCGTCAGGATCCGTCGTGATACAGCCGTCGCCCTCGCCCTCACCTTCAACGTCGTAGTCGATGATGGTCACAGCGATACCTTCGGGCTTGAACAACACATCCGCAACACCGCCGCTGACGGACACTATCACCCCTGGCCTGAAGCATCTCCACCGCTCTGCATCTGCGGCCGGGCTGGGGGACTCCTGCCGTCCCCGCGGCCGGGGGATGTACTCGGCCACGACCTCGGCGACGAGCGCCATGGTATCCGCGTCCCACTCTTTGTCCGGATTGTGGAACTCCCTCTCAGCCTCCACGTCCAGATACAGCAGGTCGTGGATCCGTTGCACGCCTGGATGGACGGCCTCCTCCCCTCCAGGTGACGGCCGGAACGTCTGAGCGTCAAGGTTGATTCGCTCGCATAGCCGGTCCACGTCCCCGAAGCCCAGCGCCTCCAGGCGCCCGCCGTCCGTGGCGATTTCCCTGATGGCCAGGTCCGGTATCTCGTCAATGCCTTGCAGATTCTCCGCCTGGTGAAAACGCAACGCGGCCAAGACCGTCGCCAGTTCACGGTCGTCGACGAGGTTGGGGGTCGCCACGGAGTCCGCGTGGAGGTTGACGGCTCGGATGATACACTCGGCGTTGGCCTCCCTTTCAGGGCCTACGATGGTTCGCCACTTGGCTGCGTCGCGAACCATCAGCACGGCGACTTCTTCCCCGTGTGCGTCGCGGATCTCGATCCATTGCTTGCCTTCGTCTTCGTCCTCTCCATCGATCCACGACCATGTCCACGGCAAAGGCGAGTGTGTCGCCGTGTCCTGTCGGGCACAAGCATCTTCGAGGATCGCCTTAATCTGTCGTTCATTCTCTGTCATTGGCTATTCTCCTTCATACTCAACTCCGCCGGCAAAGTAACCGTGAATGTAGGGGGTTGTTCGAGTTCGTTTGGCTCGGGCAATGTCCATATCTTCACGTGGACTCCCGGTCTGACAGGTCGATGCGCGTCACGTTGCCGGAGTGATCCATTACATCGAGGACAGGCGGAAGCGAACCGGGGCCAGCCATGATTCTGTGGGTCTTCTCCGAAGCCACAACAGGGTCGGTCGCGTTCAGATCGATCGTGTAGACGATGCGGAAGAGCGGCTCATCGCCACCCTCCCTGTCTGGGGGCTCGATTGTCAGACCGCCCTTGCCCCGGAACTCACGGCGGTTCAGTTTCTCACAGAGGTCTTCAACTCCGTGGAAGTCCAGGGAAGTGGGCCTTTCGCCGCCCGTGGCGATTTCTCGGATAGCCTGATCAGGTATCTCATCGGTGCCCTGCAGGTTCTCGGCCTGGTGAAACCACAACGCCGCCAGGATCGTCGCCAGTTCACGATCATCCACGGCCAGTACGACCTCGCCGTATTCCTTCATGTTCATCACCATGCTGCCGGACGAGGCGAAAGTCCGGTGGCCGCCGGGGAAGTACCTGCGCGGACGGAGCGACAGTCAGGATTGCCCACGGTCACCAAGCCGCCGTTAGCGGGGCACACGAGTTCGGCCACGCTCTCGTTGTGAACAGCCAGGCTACGATTGACGGCCGACAATTCGGCCTCACCGTCATTCTCGACGGCATGGACGACGTTTCCGCCGAGCATCTCCAGTTCCTTCGGCTGAAGCTCGACTGCTCTGACAATACTGCTCATGGGTACGCTCCTTGTCCCTGTGGGACGGTTGATGAAAACGAGAACGGGAACCGGCAGGCCTGCACAGTTCCCGACATGCTGCGATCTGTGCGGCGGGAATGAACGGACATCCCCCGGCGATATGAGAAACACATATCTAACTTCCCTTCATATATTTATAGCTCTTTTTCTTGAAAAGTTAAGGAGCCACAAGAGCGCCCCTCGGCTGACTGCACTTGGCCCGCCGAGGCACTTGTCGTCGTTTTGGCCAACGGAAATGAACGGGCAGCCCTGAATCCACAGAGTCCATAATGCCTGTGCCACTATAGCTTTGTGCTATGCACCACGCGATGCACCACATAGTTTGAATCGCTGTTGCTGCCATCCGGCAGTATGGGATAAACAGGCTTTGAGAGTCGGTTCTGGAGTGCACTATCCTCCCTGAACAGACACCCTTGGCCACCGGATCAGACTCAGAAGAACGACGTTCAGCTTGGGAAGCGGCTGGTGACTGTGCCTATAGTTCTGTTCAGCATATACTTACGACAAGCACCATGCGGGAGTGACCGACTCGGTGCGGTATGGCTGGCAAGGCGTGACGGACGCAGTCACCTTCTATGAAGCCGGGTCTGTCAAGGCTGAGTTCTGGGACCATACGCCCACGACATTCACGTTGGAAACGTGATGAGCGACACAGCGTAAGTACTGATAACATAGCAACGTGCAAGACCCTTATTGTTGCGATACAGCGCCATTGCATCGCAGTTGGCGATATCGCATAACAGCTTATACAAAAAGAGGTAAAGGGCGAATACGACGGTGCACAGAGCAGATGATAGTCGTGCCTTGGCCGAGTTTGGGATCATACGAGGTGTGAGTATGAACTCATGTGTGTTTGGGCGTTGTGCGGGCATCAAACTTTCTGGTCCGCGATAGCCCGGCGCCTTTGACCGTGACTTGACACGCTTTCTGCGGTTCGTCGGATCTCACGTTTCGGATTCGATCCGCCGCTTCTTGCGGTACTCGCGCGGTGTGACGCCCAGTTCGCGAACAAAGGCTTCGGACATTCGCTTCGATCGGCCGAAGCCGACGTCTCGGGCAATGTCCTGTATGGGGCGTTTGCTTTGGGTCAGTTCCCGCTTAGCTCGCTCGATCCGCACGCGTTGAATCTCCCTGCCGATCGGCCGATCGAGATACTCTCGGAATTGGCGTTGCAGGGTCCGTAGTCCGACGCCCGTGGCGCGCGCCACGTCGCCGGCGCCGATGTTCCGCTGACTGTTGGCGGCGATGAACTCCAACGCGGCGGACATCACCGGATCTTCGACGGCGATGAAGTCGGTCGATTCGCGCACGACCAAGCCTTGCGGGGGCAGCAGGATCGGCTCGGTTGGTGGCGCCTCGCCATCCATCAATCGGTCCAACAACCGAGCCGCTTCGTAGCCGATGTGATCGAAGCCCAACTCCATGCTGGTCAGTGATGGTCTAGGGTGCTCGCAAAGCGATTCCTCGTTCCTTCCGGCGATGATCGCCACGTCATGCGGCACGCGCCAGCCGCACTGACGGCACATCTGGGCGACTATGCGGCCCACTGGTTCGCTATTTGCAAAGACGCCGATCGGCGGGCGCCAATGGCTAATCAAACTCTCGATTCGCTGCCGATATTTCTGCCACGAGGCGTAGCTCTGTAGGGGGTGAATCGGCAGCGTGACCGTATCGCAGGGAAATCCCGCTTCTTTCACTGCGGCCTGGAACGCCGCCGCCTGGATTCTAAACCCACGCTCTCCGCGTCCCAAAGCGGCGAACCGGCGCAGACCCCGTGCCATCAGATGTTCGGCTCGCAGACGTCCGATCGCTACGCAGTCGGGAAAGACGCCCGGCACCTGCCGCCAAACAGGCGAAGCCATCCAGACATTAACCACCGGTAATCCGATTCGGGCGGCCCGTTCGGCTAGTCTCTTGGTAACCCGGGCGATAACACCGTCATAAGGAATCGATTTTGTCCGGCGCGAGGGCAGGTCTTCGGCGACATACTCGTCGATGGTCGATTCCCAATCTTGTTCTTGCGCATATCGCTGCGCTCCGGCGAATACGCCGATGTGGTATTTGTAGTTCCACTGCAAGTCGAGCATGAAGGCCACGCGGCGCGGTGTTTCTGGTTTTCGGGTCATATCGCAAAATCGACGTTCTTTTTCGCGGAAACGGTGTTTATTTGGGTTTAACTATACCAGGAAGACGCGGCAAGGACAAGACAGGCGAGCCCCCGCGGGCCGTGGGTCTGAACCTGGCTGGCAGCACGGTATCATGGCTTGCCTGCTGCTTGAGCAGTGAAGAAGGACGTACGAAAGGAAGATCCGAATGAGTGAGATCAGTGACGACGTACAGGCCGTCGAGAAGCTCGGCAAGGCCAGGGACGCCATCGTGGCGGAACTGCGCAAGATCATCGTGGGCATGGATGATGTGATCGATGAGATGATGATCGCGATCTTCGCCCAGGGGCACTGTCTTCTCGTGGGCGTGCCCGGGCTGGCCAAGACGCTGCTGGTCAGCTCTCTGGCGCAGGCGTTGTCGCTTTCGTTCAAGCGGATCCAGTTCACGCCCGACCTGATGCCCTCGGACATCACCGGAACCGAACTGCTCCAGGAAGATCCCGAGACGCATGCTCGCACGTTCAAGTTCATGCGAGGTCCGGTGTTCACCAACCTGCTGCTGGCCGACGAGATCAACCGGACCCCGCCGAAGACGCAGGCGGCCCTGCTGGAGGCCATGCAGGAGAAGCGCGTCTCCTCGGGCGGGGTGGACTACGAGCTGGACCGGCCGTTCTTCGTCCTGGCGACGCAGAACCCGATCGAGCAGGAGGGGACCTATCCGCTTCCCGAAGCCCAGTTGGACCGTTTCCTGTTCAACATCCTGGTCAAGTACCCCAGCCACCGGGAAGAAGTCCAGATCATGCGGAGCGTCAGCGGCGACGACGAGCCGGACTTGCAGACCGTGCTGGACGGTCCGGCGATCCTGGAGTACCAGCACCTGGTGCGGCGGATCCCCGTGGCGGATCACGTGTTCGAGTATGCCGCCGCGCTGGTCCGCGCGACGCGGCCGGACGAGGCGGAGGCGCCGGACTTCGTCAGGAAGTTCATGGCTTGGGGCGCCGGCCCGCGTGCGTCGCTGAACCTGATCGTCGCCGGCAAGGCGCGGGCGGCGCTTCGTGGGCGCAGCCACGTCGCCATCGAGGACATCCAGGAGTTGGCCCTGCCGATCCTGCGGCACCGTATCATCCCGAACTTCGCCGCCCGGTCGGAAGGCATGACCTCGGATACGCTGATCGGCAGGCTGCTGGAAGAGGTCCCAGCCGACGAGAAGCTCTACCAGCGGGCGACGGGCTGAGCCCCGCGGAGACCTGAAGTATGTCCGAACATCTGCCCAAGACCCATTACCTTGACCCCGAGCTGTTGCAGGCCCTCGGGGACCTGGAGCTTGTCGCTCGCGAAGTGGTTGAGGGTCTGCGTGTGGGGTCCCATCGCAGTCCTCTTCGCGGGTTCAGCACGGAGTTTGCGCACCACCGGCAGTATGCCCCGGGCGACTCGATCCGCGACCTGGACTGGCGTGTCTACGGCCGGACGGACCGGTACTATACGAAGCTGTACGAGGCGGAGACCAACTTCGACTGCCACATCCTGATCGACGCCAGCGCGTCGATGAACTACGCGTCCGGCAAGGTCAGCAAGCTGGAGTACGCCAAGTTCCTGGCCGCGTCGTTGGCGTACCTGGTGCTCAAGCAGCGGGATTCGGTGGGGCTGTCGATCTTCGATTCCGAGGTGCGGGCGTACCTGCCGCCGCGGTCGGCGATGGGGATCATCCTGGAGATCGACCGGCACCTGCGTGACATTACGCCTGTGCCGAGAAGCAGCGTCGCGCAGCAGTTGCACGACATCGCCCTGCTGATGAAGCGCCGCTCGTTCGTGATCCTGATCTCGGATCTGCTGGCCGACGTGGATGATATCCTGGTCGGCTTGGACCATCTCCGGTTCGACGGGCACAACGTCGTGGTCTTCCACACGCTGGACCCGTACGAACTGGAATTCCCGTTCAAGGGCACGTGGCGATTCGAGGGGTTGGAGGAGGAAGTGCCGCTGACGACACAGCCCGAGCGAATTCGTGACGACTACCTGACCTCGCTGGCCGCGTACCTGGAGGCGTTGCGTCACGGGTGCGTGGGCGCTCACGTGGATTACACGACGGTCGACACGTCCCGCCCGCTGGACGCGGTGCTCAGCGAGTTCTTCTTCCGTCGTCAATCGACACTGAACGGCCCGTCGGCCGGAGCACGTGTATGACCTTCCTGAACCCATGGTTTCTGCTGGCGGGACTCGGGATCGCGCTGCCGATCCTGGCGCACCTGCTGAACCGCTACCAGGTCAAGCGGACCGACTGGGCGGCGATGCAGTTCTTAAACCGCACCGTGCGCGTCCGATCGCGGCAGATTCGTTTGCGTGACCTCTTGCTGTTGCTGCTGCGTTGTTGCGCGGTGCTGCTGATCGTGTTGGCCATCGCGCAGCCTGCGATGGAGCAGGCCGACGGCGTCGGCACGCGGCTGGGCGAGCGTCGCGCGGGCGTGGTGATCGCCTTGGATGCATCGTTCAGCATGCAACACACTGACGGCGCCGCCACGCGGTTCGAGCGGGCGATCGACAAAGTCGAGACGATCGCCGGGAGCATACACCCGGGCGACCCGGTGTCGCTGATCCTGCTCGGCGACGAACACGAGGTGGTCCTGCGGAATATGGCGTTCGATCCCGAACGCTTCGGGGCGGTCCTTCACGCCCAGCAGGCGACGCCCGAGGCCCTGGACCTGGACAGCGTCCCGCGGCGCCTGGCCGAGCTGGTCGAGGAGATGGAGGCGCCGCAGAAGGAAATCTACATTGTCACCGACATGCAGGAGCAGGACTGGAACGGTCGCTCCGCATGGCGGCGCGAGGCATTCGAGAATCTGGGCCGGATTGCTGACACGTGCATTGTTCCCGTGCCCGGCGGGGCGGACAACCTGGCGATCACGAGTCTGGACCTTGTCTCCGGCGTGCTTCGCAGAGGCACGACTGCACGGTACCGCGCAACGGTGCGTAACTGCGGGGTCAGTCCTGTTGCGAATGTCAGGGTCAAATGCACAGTCAACAGCATCAACGTGGACACCAAGACCATTGGCGCGATAGCCGCGGGGGCTTCGGAGACTGTCTCGCTGTTTGTTCCTTTCCAGAATCCCGGACCTGTGCGTATCGTCGCTGAACTCGATACCGACGCGCTGCCGGCGGATAACTCTCGCCGAACGGTGGCCATCATTCGGGACCGGGTGTCGGTCTTGTGTGTTGAAGGTTCATCCGACGGGGCGAAGAAGTCCGGCGTACTCATCGCCGCCGCACTCCGCGCACGGGGCAACGGAGCCGGCCAAGAGGATTTCACCGTGCAGTCGGCGCCGTGGGTTTCCCTGCCCGATCAGGACCTTGACAGCTTCGATGTCGTGATCCTGGCCGATGTTCCGGACATTGCGCCGGACCAGGCGAAACGTTTTGAGGAATATGTCCGCCAGGGCAATGGCTTGATCTGGTTCGCCGGCGACAGCATGAAAGCCGCGATATGGAACGAGCGCGCGGCGCTTGAGGGAACGCGACTGCTGCCGGCGTTGATCGAGCACACCGTAAAGACGAGCGATGCGATGGGTGTGGGAGGAGCGCTGGATCCGGTTATGCCCGATCATCCGGTGTGCCGACCTCTGGGGTCTCTGCCAGAGGATCTCCTCAGTGAAGCGCGTTTCATGAAACTACTGCAAGTAAAGCCTTCGGCCACCAGCGTAACGGTGTTGTCGCTTGCCGGCAGCAGCGCGCCTGTTCTGATCGAACACGCTATCGGGCGAGGACATGTCTTTATGTTCACCACTTCGGCAGGGCCGGCATGGAACAACATGGCCGTTACGCCCGTTTTTCCCATGGTTCTCCAACAGATGGTCACATATCTGACCGCTCGTGAGTTTGAAAAGCCGCGGATGGTCGGCGATTCGCTGGCGCTGTCGTATGTGGATCAGCCTGACGCCAGCGATGCTGTGTTCGATACCCCATCAGGCCGGACAATCACAGTTCCAGTACGCCAGTACCGCAACCAGTATATGGCCCTGCTCGATCATGCCCGCCAAGACGGTTTCTATATGGCTCGAGTGAGCGTCCAGGAGCCCGGGGCGCCGGTCGCCGTCAACGTTGACACCAGGGAGTCGAATGTCGAGTGCCTGTCTGCATCCAAGGCGGTAAGCAGTTTTGAGGAAACCGGCGTAATGGTTGCGAACTCGGATCCAGATCTGATCAGCGCCATCGAACAGATGCGTACGGGACGCTCGTTCTGGCCTATCTTCATGCTTGCGGGCCTGATGCTTCTTGTCGTCGAGAGCCTGCTTGCCGATCGCATGCTCAAGGGTTCGTCGTCCGGTAACAAACAGGCGCCGACGCCGTCGCGCACGGAGGACGTCTATTAGATGATTAGTTGGTTCTTGAACATATTTCAGGCCGAGCAGATCATGTGGGCGCGTCCGATACCGACCGCCGCCATCGTCGCGGCGTTTGTCGCCGTTGCGGTCCTTACTGCATACCTCTACCGCAAACGTCGCGGCTTGCCGACGCGGGTACACATCCTGCTGGCTGTCTGCAGGTTGATCGTTCTGTGCATGATTATCGCGGTCCTGCTTGAGCCGACGGCCGTCGTCAGGCGAACTCGCACGATCAACCGCCGTCTACCGGTCCTGATTGACGTATCCGAAAGCATGTCCGTGGCGGACCAACGCATGCGCCCCGAGGATCTTGTCGAGGCGGCCGCGGCGCTTGATATCCTTCCGCCTTCGG
>CAZVEV010000049.1:0-28595 GCA_964625865.1 uncultured Planctomycetaceae bacterium
AAGCGGCAACCACGTTGTCTCGATTCGACAAGTCGTGGTTGCCGCTTCGCGTCAAGCCACGGCACCCAGCTTCGCTCCGCTAACTACCGCACCCGCAGTCACCGATTGACCGGCGCATCGGGGCGGTGTCTAATCTGGGCCATCGGGCGCGGCGAGACCGCGCACCGCGAAAGGGCCCTGACATGACAGACACCACGGTACGGTTGGGCGTGTTGCTCAGCGGCGGAGGGCGGACGCTGCTGAACATCCTGGACGAGATCAGCGCCGGTCGCCTCGACGCGACGGTCACCTGCGTGATCGCTTCGCGAGAGTGCAAGGGCATCGAGCGAAGTCAGGCCGCCGGGCTCGACGTAACGGTCGTGCCGTACAAGTCCTTCAAGCGTGACGACGGTACGGCTGACACGGGCGCCTACTCAGCCGCCCTGGCCGATGTGCTCGACGCGGCGGGCGTGGACCTCGTGATCCAGGCGGGGTTCCTGAGCTTGTGGCACATCCCGCCGCAGTACGAGGGCAAGGTGATGAACATCCATCCGGCGCTGCTGCCGGCGTTCGGGGGGCACGGGATGTACGGGCATCACGTGCACGAGGCCGTCCTCGCCGCCGGGTGCAAGGTCTCCGGCTGCACCGTCCACTTCGTAACCAACGAATACGACTCGGGCCCGATCATCGTCCAGCGGACGGCCCCCGCATACGACACCGACGACGCGGACGCACTGGCCGACCGCGTCTTCGTCGAGGAGTGCAAGGCCTTCCCCGAGGCGATTGCCCTGTTCGGCGCCGACCGCCTGACCATCGACGGGCAGATCGTCCGCGTCGCGCCGGGCTAGTAGTGTAGACGCGGCATCTTGCCGCTTTGAAGAAGACCGTCTGCACAGGATTCGATCGCATGTCCACAACGCGGCAAGATGCCGCGTCTACGCCAAAGTCGCCCGCGTCCCACCCAAACAGGGGAACCGCGGGAGCAGTTGCGAGTCCAACTTTCCAGACGCTGTTCCGCGCTCGATTGCCATCCGCACCTGCTGACCGAGGCCACGACATGATGTATCATCGACTGTTCCCCGTCACCGCCGCGGTTCTACTCCTGCTCCAACTCGGGTGCGACCCCGCCCGAACGTCGCCATCGCCGCCGCCCCCGGCGGCGCCGCTTGCGGCTTCGCACATCCAACCGCCACCGGATCCCCCTGCGCCCACCCCCAAGCCCGTCGCGAAGCCCACCCCGCCGCCCGCGCCCACCCCCGCCGAAACGGAGTTCATCGCCACGTTCAAAGCCGAGTTTGCCGAAGCAAGCGACATCGCGGCCAAGCTGACGGCCGTTCGGACCCTCGCGGCCGGCTGCCGGGACACCGTCCTGCCGACCGAAGCGCGATACCTGCTGGCCCTGGACCTGGTGCGAAAGCACCTGACGTGGCACGTCCGCGCGGCGGCCGACGTGGGCGGGCGCGAGATGCTCAAAGTGCTCAGGCAGCGGCGCCTGCGGACCAGCCTGAACCAGTGGCGATGGGACAACGCCCACACCGGCGAGCCGTGGATGCTCGACATGCTTCCCGCCGCCCAGGCCCGGTCGCTGCAGCAGGCGGCCGCCGCCCTGGCCCGGACGCTGGGGCGCCCGGATCGCGCGGGGGCCATCCGGCGATACTGGCGGATCCGCGACGCGAGCCACCGCGACGTGGTTCGCGCGACCAGACTGCTGGCCGGTCTGCCCGACGCCAACGCCCGCCGCTGGCTGGCGGAGATCCGGCGGAACAATACCGTCGTGACGATGGACGTCTGCGGAGGGTATCCGAAGGACAGGCCAGGCCCGGTCGTCCTCGACGTCCGCAACGCCGAGAACGTGTCGTTCAAGCTCTACCGGGTACGGTCGGCCCAGGAACTCGTCGCCGTCAGCGACCGGATCGGCAGGGACTACATGTATCGCGACTACGGCCTGCAGGACCACGGCGGCTGGGAGATCCTCCAGCAGATGGACAGACTGAGCCGCCACGCCGAGTGGGCCGACTTCGCCGACGACGAAGCCCATCCCCTGCCCTGGGCTGCAGTCAAGAGCAACCTGGTCGTCGCGTGGGAGGCCCACGTGGGCGCACTCAAGATGGTCCGCCGCCCGCGATCGAGTTACCAGGAGACGTTGGACGACGGCTGGGACAACCATCCGCAGGGCGTCTTCTTCGACGACGCCTGCCGTCGCCATGAACTGCGCATCGTCAAGGACTACCGCCCGGAGCCCGGCAGCGACAGCGCGTGGGTCTGCGACCGCGTGGTGGACATCCCGGCCAGCGGACTGGCCCGGGCCGGGGCCTACGTCCTGGTTGCCGAGGCCAACGGTCAGCGGGCTGTCGCGCCCATCGTCGTCGAGCCGCTGAGCCTGACGCTTCGCCGCTGCCGCGACGGCGTGTTCGTGATGGTCAGCACGCCCGACGGGTCCAGGGGCGTGGGCGGGGCGACGGTTCACGCGTGGCAAATGCTTAATCGCCCCAAGACCCGCGCCGATGGGGCCACCTTCGCCAAAGTCCTCGCAACCGGCGCCAGGTCTGTCATCGTCGAATCGGACGGCAGATACGCTATCGGCGGCTTCGGGCGCCTCTTCGAGGGACTCTATTACACCTTCAACCGCCGCATGTCCGGCATGAAGCGGATGGTCGAGAGGCTCCGGCGGGCGGCGCGTCCGGCCCGAGACGGCTGGCCCAAGGTCTACGCCGACCGGACCATCCTGGCCGCATACACCGACCGCCCCGTCTACCGCCCGGGCCAGACCGTGCGGTTCAAGCTCATCGCCCGCAAGGCCGCCAAGGTCCCCTGGTCCGCCTCGGCGCCCGACCTGCCCGACACCTTTCGCGCCGAGGACTTCGACGCGCCGCTGAGGCTGTCGCTGCCTGCCGAGGGCACGGCCCTGCCCTACCAACTCATCGACCCCCGCGGTCGGGCTGTGGCAGCCGGCACGCTGACGCTGAACGACTACGGCACGGCGGCGGGCCAGGCAACGCTGGGAGCCGAAGCGGCGCTGGGCGAGTACTCGCTGCGCATCGCGGTCGACGGCACGCGACGCATCGTGCCGGACGTGTTTGCCGTCAAGGCCTTCCGGCGGCCGAACGTCCTGTTCGCCATCGCCGGCGTACCGGACGTGATACGCCAGCCCGTCCCCGTCAAGCTGGCCGTTGCGGGGGAGTATGGATTCGGCAAGCCGTTGGCCGGGGCGAAGGTCGAGGCGCGCCTCGTTCGCGGAAGCCACTGGCTCGTCCGCAGCCGCGCGTCGGGCACGCTGGACGCCAAAGGTCACGCGTCGCTGACGCTGCACATCCCGCCTGACCTGGCCGCCGGCGACTATGCCGTCATCTGCACGCTCACCGACGCGAGCGGACGCACCGTGACAAAGTCCCGCCCCTGCCGGATCGAACTTCCCGGAGCCGCAGCCGCCGTATCGGGCGTCTCGGCCCTGCCGAGGTTCGTGCCCGCGGGCAAGACGGTGTCCGTCGAGACAACGTCCGGGAAGATCGTCGCAACCCAATGGCGCGGCGGGGGCGAGCGGAAACGAGAGGTCGCCTTCACCCCCAACGCCGCCGGACGGGCCGCCGTGACGCTGACCCACCCGGGCTGGTACACGCTGACTGACGGCAAGACCGAGGCCAGGCTCTTCGTCTACGGCGGCACGGACCCGCCGGACGCCACCCGATATGAACCGGTCAAGAAAGCCCGAACCGACGAGCCGCGTAGCCGGACCAAGCACCTGCCTGCCGGCAGCCAGCCCCAATGGGTCAATCTCACGCGGTACATGGGCGAAGACGGCACGGAAGATGACCGCGACTACGAAGGCGACTGGGACGAGGCCTGGAACGACGAGGCCGACGAGGTCCTCGCGCTGTTCGAGGGGCATCACGCGGAGGTCGGCAGGACCGTGCGCGTGCTGGTCTACACCCCCCACCGCTCCGCACGCCTCCTGCTGACACTCGAGGGCCGCACCGTAGCCGACTACCACATCGTCACCGTCGGCGCCGCTGACAGCGCGTATCACGTGGTTGAACTGCCCATCACGCGTCGCCACGTGCCGAACGTCTACCTCCGCGGCCGACTGCTCTGGGCGTCAGACGAGTGGGCCCGCCCGCTCAAGGCCCAGGAGGAGAAGCTCAAGGAACTTGCGGAACTCGAACAGGCATTGGCCGACGACGACGGCAGCGAGGATCCGCGCTGGTGTCGCATCGACGTGCTCGACCCGAACCCCCCGAGCGCCGAGCGCCTGAAGGTCAGCGTCAAGACCGATCGGGCGCAGTATCGTCCGGGCCGAAAGGTCAGCGTAACGCTGCACGTGACGGACATGCAAGGCAAGGGCCGACAGGCCGAGGTCTCCCTGGGGGCCGTCGACGAGAGCGTTTACAGCTTCGGCGAAGACGCGCTGTCGAGCCTGGCCGGCGCGTTTTCGCGGATCGCCCCGCCGCGACGCTACCTGCAGAAGAAATGGCGCAGCTACCGCTCCGAGCAGTGGTCTGCCGATCGGCCGGCCCGGCGGGTAGAGCAGATCCAGCGGGCGGCTGAGGCTCTGAAACAGCTCCAGGATGCGGCGCAGGCGGTCGCGGAGGTCTCTCGCGACGCGCCGACCCTCGCCGCGGCGCCGGGTACAGCGGGGGGCGAGGCGCGACGTCGAGCGAGGTTGGCGCAGCTTGGCCAGATGCCGGTCGGCACGCTGGCGTCGGCCCGCCTCCGGACGGACTTCCGCGCCACCGCCGCCTGGATGCCGCAACTGCGGACCGACGCGTCGGGCGTGGCGCGAGCAAGCTTCGCCCTGCCGGATTCGCTGACGGCCTATCGCCTGTCGGCCGTCGCGCTGACGAAGGACACCCGCATCGGCACGGGGCGAGCCGGGATTACCGTCACGATGCCGCTGTCGGCCCAAGTCTTCCTTCCGCGATTCGCCGTAGAGAACGATCGCCTGCAGGCGGTGGCGCTGATACACAACACCTCGTCGAAGCCCAGGACCTGCGACATCGCGTGGGAGGTCTCCGGTGCTTCAGCAGCCGGCGCCAAGACCGGCAAGCTCCTTGTCCCGGCCCGCGGGACGGCCCGTGCGGGTCTGTGGATCGTCACCGACACGGTCGGGCGTGCGACGGTCACCTTCCGCGCCGGCGACGCGACGGACACCGACGCCGAGCGCCGCAGCCTCGACGTCTATCCCCTCGGACGCGAGCGTCGCGTCGCATTGAACGGCCAGTTCACCGGCCGCAAGGTCCTGGCCCTGCCGCGGGGCTTCGTTGCGGGGGACCTGGCGATCACCCTTGCGCGGTCCGAGGCGCTGGGGGCGCTGGACGGGCTGGGCTATCTCGTGGGCTATCCCTACGGGTGCGTCGAGCAGACGATGAGCCGGTTCCTGCCGGCGGTGATGGTGCAGCGTGCGGCCGACGACGTCGCAGCCGCCCTGGATCCCGACGTGCGGCGCAAGCTGCCCGACGTGCTGGCTCGTGGGCTGGCAAGGCTCTACAACTTCCAGCACGCCGACGGCGGGTGGGGATGGTGGGAAAAGGACAAGACCAACGATCGCATGACGGTGTACGTAGTCTACGGCCTGGCACGGTGTCGCGCGGGCGGGACGACCGTTGACTCCGACGTGCTGCGCCGCGGCTGTGAGTACCTGCTCGGACGACTGGCCGCGGCCGGCACGAAGGCCAAGGGCGCCCCGGCATCGCTGAGCGCCGACCTGCAGGCCCGGGCGCACCTGGCGCTGGCCCTTGCGGGTCGGGCCGACCGGACCCTGCTCGTCAACGGCGCGAAAGCCGCTGAGACCGACGCCACCGCGCAGGCACGATGCAACCTTGCCCTGGCGTGCACGGAGATGAAGCTGCCCGCGCGGGCCAAGGCGCTGTGGCACGCCGCGGCCGGGCGGGAGCCGAAGGCGACGGGCGATATCGCGCTGAAGCTGATGACGGCCGCCGCGATGTCGGCCCCGCCGGGGCAGCGGGGCCCGATCGTCTCGGCGCTGCTGGCCCGGAAGAAGGGGCACCGGTGGCAGAGCACGCGGGCGACGAGTTGGGCGATCGAAGCGCTGTCGAGCGAGTTGACGGCCGCTGCGGGCGGCGAGCCGGCCAAGGGTGTGACCGTACGGGTCGGCGGCAAGACGGTGTTGAACGTCACCGGTGCCGCGGAGCTGCGGAAGCTCGTGCATCGCGTGCGCCTGGCCCGCCCGGCCTTGCCGAACACCGAAGCCCTGCCCATCGAACTGCAGGTCGACTGCGACGGGCCGGTTAACTTCTCGCTGACGGCGGTCGGCACGCAACGGCTGGACAAGGTCGAGCCGATCGGCACGTCCATCAGGATGACCCGCCGATACGCGGAGGTCGGGGGCAAGCCGCTGGGGGGGGCGGTGAAGGTCGGCCGGGCGGTGGCCGTCCACGTGACGGTCGAACTGGCCGAGGCCCAACAGTACGTGATCGTGGAGGACCGCAGGCCCACGGGCATGGAGTTCGCCCACGACCGCCTGCTCGGCCCGGCCGCCTCACGAGCGGCGAACGTCGAGTTCCGCGACGATCGCGTGTGTGCGTTCTTCACGGACCTGCCGGCCGGCAAGCATGAACTGGTCTACGTCCTCCGCGCCGAAACGCCCTGGACCGGCCACGTCCTGCCCGGCGCAGCGTATCCCATGTACAAGGAGACCGTCCGCGGCGAGACTGCCGCCGCCCGCCTGACCGTCGTGCCGTGAGGGCCGAATCCGTAGGGCGTGCAACTCGCTTGCACGCGGAACGAACAGTGCAATCGTTCCGCGTGCAACGAGGTGCACGCTCTACCGCTACTGAACGCGGCAGGATGCCGCGTCTACGCTACCCGTCGAGGCCGGCAACCATCTCGACCACGGCGCGGGCGTTGGCTTCGATGAGGTCCCAGTTGCCTTCGGCGATGTCGGAGCGTTTGGCGACCCAGGACCCGCCGACGGCCAGCACGGCCGGGCTGGCGAGGTACGTCGGGGCGTTGCCGACGTTGATCCCGCCGGTGGGCAGGAACTTGACGCCGGTGTGGCCGTAGGGTCCGGCGAGGCTCTTGAGCAGCTTCATGCCGCCGGCGGCTTCGGCGGGGAAGTACTTCAGCACGGTCAGGCCCATGCCCAGGGCGGCCTCCACGTCGCTGGGCGTCATCACGCCGGGAGCGAACGGAAAGCCGATCCGCTGGGCCTCGGCGACGACCGCCGGGTTCAGGCCCGGCGCCACGCCGAAGGCCGCCCCGCACTCGGCGGCGCGGTTGAGGTCCTCGACGTTCAGGATCGTGCCCGCCCCCACCAGCAGGTCGGGGCGCTCGGCTTTGAGGGTCTGCATGACCTCGGGGGCCGCCGCGGTGCGGAAGGTGATTTCAGCAATGGGCAGGCCGCCCGCGGTCAGCGCGTCGGCCAGCGGCAAGGCGGAGGCGGCATCGTCAATCGCCACGACCGGTATCACGCCCAACTTGCCCAGGGTCTCGTGCAGTTCGTTTGCGTTCATCGTGTGGAGTCCTTTTCGCCCCGTCGGGGGGCGTGACAGCGAATCGTCCATCAGTAATCGTCAATCCGGCGCCGGTCCGTTGGCGAGCACCGCGAGCATGTTGTCGACCGCCATCTCCACGGCGCGGGTGACGCTCTCTTCGGTGAAGCCGCCCACGTGCGGGGTGGCGATGACGCGGTCGGACTCGACGAGGCGACGGTCGGCGGGAGGCTCCTGGCGGTAGACGTCGGTGGCCAGTCCCGCAACGTGCCCGGTTTCGATCGCGTCCAGTACGGCGGTGTCGTCTATCAGTTCGGCGCGGGCGGTGTTGACGATGTAGACGCCCTGCTTCATCGACGCGATCGCCTCGGCATCGATCAGCGCCGTCCCGTCGGCGGGCGGGGGACAGTGCAGGGAGAGCACGTCGGCGTAGGCCAGCACGCGAGGCAGGTCAGCGTAGGCGAACTTCTCCGACGGGGCGAACGACTCATCCGCGAACGGATCGGAGGCCAGCACGTCCATGCCGAGCGCCAGCGCAAAGCCGGTCACCAGCTTGCCGATTCTCCCGCACCCGACCAGGCCGAGCGTGCGCCCCTCGAGTTCGATGCCCTTCCGCCGCTGCCACGCATCGGCCTTCAGGGCCGCGTCGCTGAACGGAACGGCCCGCACCAGGGCGAGCATCGACGCCAGGGCCAACTCGGCCACCCCGCGAGCGTTGGCGCCGACGGCGCGGCAGATCGCGATGCTGCGGGCCTCGGCGGCGGCGAGGTCGATCGTGTCGATGCCCGTCCCGTTGCGGCCGATGACTCTCAGGTGTGGGGCGGCGGCGAGCACGCGGGCGGAGATCCGCTCGACCCCCGCGAGGTAGCCCACGCAGTCGGGCAGCAGGCGAAGCAGTTCTTCTTCGTCCGGCTGAACGCCCGGGGTGCAGAAGATCACCTCGTAGCCGGCCTCGTCCAGCCGGGCCAGCGCCGGGTGCCCCCCCCGCGTCAACGACCGTGGTGTGACCAGGATCTTTCGCGCCATCCTCGTCTGCTCCTATTCGATTACGATTTCACCGTCGCGACTGAAGATGCGCTTGGGAAAACCTTCAGTTTCGATATCGCCGTAGTTGTGGCCCGCGTCGCCGGGGAAGACGTAGAACGTGATCAGCGGCTCGGAGCCGGTGTTGACCGACCGGTGGGCCCAGTGCGGCGGAACGTAGACCATCTTCCCTCGCGACATGGCTTCCCACGCGCACGCCCCGTCAGCGGTCTTCATGAGCATGACCCCGGTGCCGCGGAGGCACTGGTAGACCTCGGCGGTTTCGGAGATCGTGTGGTAGTGGCCCTTGGTCATGAAGCACTCGTCGCCCACCAGCCCGGGCTGGAGCGTGCTGATGCCATACATCAGTTGGCCGTATTCCTCGGGCACGGGCACGTCGAAGACTTCGTAGTGCAGCGGATCGCCGTCCGCGATCAGGGCGTCGAGGGCAGCGGCGTCAGCGTAGTGGCCCCGCATGTCCGAGGCATGGCGTGCCAGGGTTCGCGCGGGGTTCAGCATCTCCCCGGTTTCGAGATCAAGCTCGATGGAGTACGGCTGCATGATGTTCGGTATGTCACTGTCGGTCATGGTGATCCTCATCCGGAACCGGCGGAGGCAGACGCGCCCGCCGGTCGAGGGAGCACGATAACGCGAGGGACCATCCGATGCAAGTCTGCGCCCATAGGTGGGTGCCGTGGGCTGCGCAGCGCAGCGAAGCAACCACGCCGCCAACTCGGGTGATGATCCACGTGGTTGCTCCGCTTCGCTCCGCAGCCCACGGCACCCGCCTATCCCTTCCGAACGGACTCCCGCAGGTATCGCGCCGCTTCGCTCAGCGAATCCAATCGCATGTGAGCAATCGCGAGCACCTCGTCGGTGGGCGGCTTGATATCGGGAATCACGATCGCGGCGCAGCCGGCGGCCGCCGCCCCGCGGATGCCGTTTTCCGAGTCCTCCAGCACGAGGCATCGCCGCGGGTCAGCGTCCAGCCGCTCAGCGATCGCCCAGAAGATGTCGGGCGCCGGCTTGCCGTTGTGCACCTCGTCACCGCAGACCACCGCGTCGAAGCGCCCGATCAGCCCCGTGTCGGTCAGCAGGCCGATGGCTTCTTCCCGCAGCGTGGACGTCGCAACGCCCCTGGCCAGCCCCAGCGAATCGACCGTGTCGAGCATCTCGTCCAGGCCCGGCTTGATCGGCACGCCGGTGGCGGCGACGATCTGCTCGATGTACGGGCCCCGAAACGCCCGCGCGCGGCGATAGTCGAAGCCCGTGCCGCCCAGGGCGGTGTTGAGCAACTGCTCGCTGTCGGTGGTCTTCAGTCCGATGCACTCGATCAGCAGGTGCTCGGGTATCGCGTACCCCTCCTGCCGCGCCACCATCTGCCACGCCTCGAGACGAATCCGTTCGGTATCGAACATCAACCCGTCCATGTCGAAGATCACCGCGTCAATATCGAGAGCACTGTCGTTCATGCGGGGAGTGTAACACGCTCGCGCCTCGGACGTAACACGCCCTTCCCGACCACGCGCCCAACGTACTATCCGAAGACGCAGCGCAAGGCTCCGCACCTCTGGAGCGCCCCGCACGGCGCAGCTTGCTTCTTGGCGTCTTGCGTCCTGGCGTCACGCCCTGCGCCCCGCGAGGCGTAGGCGCGGGACTCGCTTGCACGCGGAACGAACATCCAACCCGTTCCGCGTGCAACGAGTTGCACGCCCTACCCGCTTGGTCTCTTGCATCGCGCAGGTCCCCATCACTAGAATCCATATCATGAAACACCCACTTACCGCGAGTCTCACGCTGCTCATCGCAGCATCCGTCGCATGCGGGGCGGAAATCTGGGTTGACGCATCGTCCAAGGCGCCCTCGCCCGACGGAACGAAGGGTGCGGCCTTCCCAACGATCGCCCAGGCCCTGGCGACCGTCTCACCGGGCGACACCGTGACCGTTCGCGCGGGGGTCTACCGCGAATCGGTCCGCGTGCCGGGCGGGGCCCCGGGCAAGCCCGTGACCCTCCGCGCCGCGGCGGGGCAGCGCGTGATCGTCTCGGGGGCCGTACCGGTTGGCGGGTGGAAGCCCGTGGCGGGCGGCATCTACACGACCACGCTGAACTTCCGTCCGAGCCGCCTGCTGGCCGGCTTTGCCGAACTGCCCGTCGCCCGCGAGCCCAACGAGGGCTGGTTCGCCGCCGCGGAGGGCAAGGACGTGACGTACCGCGCAGCGGAGGCCAATCCGCTGGCGGCCCTTCCTGCCGCCTTTGCCGGCGGCCAGGCGTACCTCTGGACGCAATACGGCAACACGTTCTTCACCGTGCCGGTGGCCTCGGTGGACCGCAAGGGCAACGCCTTCACGGTCGTCCGCACAAGCAAGTGGATGAAGATCGGCGCCGGCGACCGGTTCTATTTCCGCAACCACCGGAGCCTGATCGACCGACCGGGCGAGTGGGCCGTCGCGCCCGAGGGGGCGGAGGGCAAGACGTTTCGCCTGTACCTTCGCCCGAGAGCGGCGGCGGACCTTGCCCGCATCGTCGCCCCGCGCGAGACCCGCCAGGTCGTCAGCGTCACCTCGACCGCACACGTTCGCATCGAGGGCCTGGAGGTCGCGGGGGCCGTCGGCAGCGGGATCGCGGTCAACCGAAGCAAAGACGTGACGATCGATCGCTGCATCGCTCACGACAACGGCACGTCGGGCGTCGCGATGCGGGACTGCAGCAAGGTCACCGTCCGCCGCTGCATCGCGCTTCGCAACCGCAGCGGCGTGACGCTGCACACGATTGTCCACTCGACGGTCGCCCAGTGCGACATCGGCTATAACGGCGTCGACGGGTTGATCGTCTCGTGGAACTCCGCCGACATCACCGCGCGGAACAACTATCTGCACCACCACCTGCTGTGGGGCCATCCGGACAACCTCCAACTGTACCGCACCGTCAAGAACGTGCGATTCATCGACAATCTCCTGCTGGCGGCGGGGCAGTCGATCATGATGGAGCAGGTCGACGGCGGGCTGCTCGAAGGCAACATGATCGTCGGCTGCGGGGCTTATTCGGTGATCTTCGGGCATCGCAACACGACGAACTTCCGCGTGCGCAACAACACTGTCGCCTTCAGCGGGTACGGCTGCATGAGCCTGACAGGCCACACCTACGACGTGACCGACAACGTCTTCGTCACGGGCCACGCCGGGCCGATGTACGGCGTGCGCGGCATCAAGGGATACAGCGGCGACAGGAACCTGTTCTGGAACGCGCCGGGGCTCGACCGCAGGAAGGTCCTCGTGTCGAACACCGCGTGGCACGACGACCTGGCCGGCTTCCAGAAGGCCTCGGGGCAGGACAAGGGCAGCGTGTATGGCGATCCGAAGTTCCGCAACGCCCCGCGGTCGCTGGCCGTCATCGATTCGCGTCGCCTGACCGACTGCACGCGCGACACCTGGCCGCTGCGGAGGGGCTTCGGGCCTTTCCGCGTCGGGCAGAGAGTCGAGGTCAACTTCGACGGCGTGGCGCGGACGGTGACCGCCGTCCGGGACGATACGATAACCGTCGCCCCGCCCCTTGCGGCCAAGCCGACCAAGGGCTGGCTGATTGCCAACTGGGGCGACAAGACGGACTTGAAGCTGGACCTGCGTCTGTCGCCCGAGAGCCCCGGTGCGAAGTTGGGCGCCGGCGGAAAGCCGGTCGGCTCGACGATCGACATCCAGGCCTACCGTCGAGGCGACTTTGACGGCGACGGCAAGCGCGACGTGCCTGCCCTTCCCGCGGACCTTGCCCCCGCCGCCTGGTAGGCGACCGCCCGACACCGTGGTCGGTTCGCCCAGCCAGACGCCCTGGCACGCACGAGGCCGCGGCCTAAGCGACGATCTCCCGGCCGAGGGGGTAGAGGGTGGTTTGCGTCGCGGCATGCGGCTACGGGGCGGCCAGACGTCTTGGCCGGGACGCTGCGAGGCGATGTCTCGTGCGCACCTTCGAGGCCACGATCCTCCGCCGACCTCCTCCCCGCGCCCCGCGTCACGGTCCTGCGCGCATTTCTCTTGACACAAGCGGCGGCGTCGAGTAGGCTTTGTGGAAGATAAGTGGTTGCACCAAGGCGCGGCCGGGTCTGACAGTGCTCAGGGATCCACAGCGTGTTGGGATTATTACGGAGATGCTCATGGCTCACGTTCACGTTGCGTATCCATCGCGCCACAGGCGCAGTCTCAGGTCTCTGGCGGCGGCGATGGGGCTGTGCGTGCTTTTCCTGACCGCCGGCGCGGCGAGCGGGCAGCACGACGTGTCGCCGGCGCCGATCCTCCAGTGGTTCGAATCGTCGTATGACACGATCGAGCGGCGCACGGTGGACCTGTTTTCCGCCGGCTTCGGCTCGGTGTGGCTGGCCCCGCCCGGGCGAGCGGACATCAGCGACTTCTCGGTGGGCTACGACGTATACGACCGGTTCGACCTGGGCAGGGCGGGAAGGCCCACACTGTACGGCACGGAGACGGGCATCAAGACCGTCGCCGACACCTTCCACCGTGCCGCGATCGACCTGCACGTCGACGCGATCATCAACCACAACGGCTTTTCCGACCTGGCGACGGACGACTTCTACGAGGCGGGGGGCTATCCGGGGATGGCGATCACCCTGCCGTACGATATCGACGGCGATTTCAACTCGGCGTACAGGTACGGCGACCTTCAAGGGCGGCTGGCGGGGCTGGTCGACATCCATCACGGCAAGAACTATCGCTACATCCGCCATCCCGTCGACGCGGGCGACTCGCGGAACATCCTGCCGGTCGGCACGACGCCGGACGGCGCTGGGCGCCTGGCCAACCTGCCCGACCCGGCCAACCGGCGCTTCTACCCGGACCGCAACCTCCAGCCGATCATGGTCTGGGACCCGGTGACCAACGAACACAACATCCCCATCTACCCGTACAACATGCATAACCCGATGGCGGGCGACCCCACCGAGGAGAACGTCACCGGCTACCTGATGCGGTACCTGCAGTGGATGGTCCAGACGGTGGGCGTCGACGGGTTCCGGATCGACGCGGCCAAGCACGTGGAGGGTTTTACGTTCGACTACTTCGACCGGGCGGTCTACAGGCAGAACCCGCGGCTGAACCTGGATGGGTCGACGAGGCACGTCTTCAGCTACCAGGAGGTGTACGACGGCAACAAGGGATACCTCCAGACGTTCGTCATGGACACGATCAACCCGGGCGACCCGGGGCGGATCGGGGGCAACCGCGACGTGCTGGACTTCCCGCTGTACTTCGCCCTGCGCGACAACCTGACGGACAACGGATTTCAGAACGACTGGGGCAACATCCAGAATGCGGCGATGGACTACCACGGCGACCAGAAGCACAACGGGTCCCAGGGCGTGATGTTCGTTCAGAGCCACGACGAGCACGAGCCGAAACTGTCCAACGTCGCCCACGCCTACGTGCTGATGCACCCGGGCAACGCGGTGGTGTACTTCAACGGCAAGGAGTTCGGCGACAATCGCGACTTTCCCAAGGGCGGCCGGGGCGACGCGATAGGCGGGGTCTATGGCGACTACATCAAGCGCCTGGTCGAGATCCGCAACACGCACGGGCGGGGCAACTACCACGAGCGATGGATCGAGAAGGAGATCTTCGCCTACGAGCGCGCGGGGTCGGCTATCGTCCTGCTGAGCAACCGGACCGACGCGGGGTACGACCAGCGCACGATCGAGACAACCTTCGCGGGGGGTACGCCGCTGATCGAGTTGACCGGGACGGCGAACAACCCCGGCATCGATCCGCGCGACGACATACCGGGCCTGCTGGTAGTCAACCATGACGGCACGGTCAACGTGCGGTTCCTGCGGAATTCGTCGTTCGACCAGGACTTCAAGAGCTTCTACCACCGCACGGGCGCCCTGGTGTACGGCCTGAGCGGCCCGCATGCCCCGGCGGGGCTGGAGCTTTCGGGCGTCTCGTCCGTCCTGCCGGGAGGCCAGCCCGACGCGAACGACTACTCCAACGGCATCACGCGCCTAACCGACCTGCACGTGGTGACCGGCGACTCATTCACCGCAAGCCTGCAGACCGTCGAGGTGAACCTGCTGGGGTTCCATCGCGACGTGTGGGCCGACGGCGACAACGCGCTGATCAAGCTCGACGACGGGCGCGACGTCAACGGAAACGGGTATGTGGACTACACCGCGCCGGGGACGGTGTCCTACGGCTTCGAACAATTCGGCGACAAGAGCGAGCCCCTGATCGGCCCCAACGGGCTGGGCGATGGAGACTGGCACGGCGATGGACAGTTCGTCCAGACGATCGACACCACCGGCCTGGCCGAGGGCGTGCACTATCTCGAGGTCCGCGCGTTTCGCCATCGCACCGACAACGGGCCGACCGTCTTCTCCAGCTTCAAGAAGGCGATCTACGTCGACCGCCTGCCGCCAGAGTCCGCCGTGGTGGGCTTCCAGCCGTTTGCGGGCTCGCCCGGCGTGTACGAGAATCAGGACCTGATCGTCCGCTCGGTGGACAAGACCGCCGACAACGTTCACGTGTTCCTGGACGACCCGGCGGCCGTGTCCGACGCGGAGTTCGTCGCCCGCGCTCAGGCCTCCCAGGGCCACGCCGGGCAGGTCGACCGCGACCTGTTCGCGTACGGGTTCTTCGGATTGACGCACGGCAACCACGTGGTGACGGTGGTGACCTTCGAGCCCACGGGCAACGTGAACGTCCAGCGTTTCGGCGGGCTGTTCACGCAGACCCTTAACGGCCGCGGGCTGGGCGACCTGAACTTCGACGGGCAGTTCACCCCGAACGACCTGGCGGGTGTTCCCGGCGCGTTCGAGGAGGTCCTCTGGAGCCGCAACGCCCTGTTCAACCCCGCCGCCGACGTCACCGGCGACGGTCTGGTCGACGTCCATGATCTGCTGGGCCTCGAGCCGGTCCTTGCCGGCGCCGCCCCGGACGTGCTGGCCGCCTACGACCTGGTCAAGATGCGCCGCGTCGACTTCAACACCGACGGCGCCGCCGACAGCGCCGACTGGCTCGCCATGCAGGCCGCCATGGGCTCAAGCGAGTGGCTCTACGACCTCGATGCCAGCGGCCTGGTTGACGCCGCCGACGAGGCGATCCTGTCCGGCAGCTTCAACGTCATCCCCGAGCCGACCGCCGGGCTTTTGCTGGCCGCGGGGTGCGGGCTGCTGAGACGGCGACGAACGCGGTGCCACGGTCCTACGCGCAGCGGAGGGCCGTGCTGACAGACCCCACGCATTCTGCACGGCCCTCCGCTGCGCGTAGGACCGTGGCACCCCGGCTTAGTCGGGCAGGTCGACGGTGGATTCCACCTGGTCGTAGAGTTTCAGACCGTGGGCCTGGTAGAACCCCAGCGCGCGGGGATCGTCGAGCGTGCAGGTGTGCAGCCAGACGCGATCGGCACCGAGGTCGCGGGCGCGGGCGACCGCTTCGGTCAGCAGGACACTGCCCAGGCCCCGCCCGGTGAACGCATCCAGCAGGCCCAGGTAGACGATCTCGACGTTGGCGTCGTCTTGGGTCTGCAACTCGATATACCCCGCCCGCCGACCCGAGCAGTTCAGGACCCACGTCTTGACGTCGCCGGCATCCAGATACGCCTGCCACTGCGCGTCGGTCCAGGCGGCGCGGTCAAACCAATGCCACCTCCGCCCGATCTCTCCGTAGAAGGTCCGGTTGACATCGGCCGTCGGCGGATCGACGGGGGTAAACGTGACGTCGTCAGCCCCGGGCCCCCACGGCTGGCACGCCGCCGGGTCGGTCAACTCCAGGTAGTACGTTACGACCTTCGTTCGCATCAGGCGCCTTCTTTCGGACGTTCGCGCCGGGTCCGGATGAACTGCTGCGGTTCGACCCACCCGTGCTTGTCGGCCTTGAACTCCGCCGGGCCCATGTAGCCGGTAATCCACGCGGGGTGTGCGGGCTGGGGCATGCGAAGGGGCTGATCGAGACCGTCGACCTTCAGCGTGGCGATCTTCTCGTCGGAGGCCGTCACGGTCGCCTTGGCCAGGCCCTCGTGCGTTCGCACGGTGATAACCTCACCTACCCGCAGGCCTCCGCTGAACGGGCCGGTGTGAATCCCGAAGTGCAGGTGGGCCCGGTATCCCCCGCCGGACCAGGTGAAGCTCCGCCCGATCGCCCCGAGCTTCTGGCCCTGCGTGACGACCTGCCCCGGACGAACGCACACCAGCGGACCGAGGTGGGCGTACAGCGAGCAGAACCGCACGCCGTCGGCCCCCGCGTGCTCGACGATCACGATGCCGCCCCACGTCACCACGCCGATGCCCACGTACCGTACCACCCCGTCGCCGATGGCCACCACCGTCGCGTGCGACTTGCCCCACGACACGTCGTCGCCCACGTGCACCGTGCCCGCGAACGGGCCCTCCCCAGCCGGGATCTCGTTGCCGAAGCTCTTGCGACTCGGGTCAGTGTACCGGCGGACCGGGCCGATCAGCGAGGCGGCCGGCGGGAGCTTGACGTCGCCCCCACCGATCGGCGTGTTCGGAACAGGCGGGTAGCCGAACGCGAGGTTCATCAGCCGCATCAGGGCCGCATCGCGCGGGCTGCCCCTTCGCGACTGGTCGGCCGGACGCTTGGTTATCCCGTAGCGGTAGATCGGCTCGAACAGCTCGGCGCGGGCGAGCAGGGCGACAACGCGCTTGCGGGTTGCGGCGTCGGGCGTGGCCGTCAGGGCCTTGAACGCCGCCTCGTATGCGTCGGCGGGCTTGGTCGGCCAGGGCGAACCGCTCGCCTCTCCGCCCGGCTTGAACCGCTTGGCGCGCCGGTCGATCGCGTCAATCGCCGCGGCCAGGGACGCCCGACACTGCACGTCGCGTTCGATCTTCAGCCGCGCCGCCAGCGCCTCACGTTCGCCCGCCGTACCGTGCCATCGCATGTACTCGGCCACCATGTCGCGAAGGTCCACGTGACGCGTGTAGAGCAGTCGCATGATCCTGGCGCGGATCTTGGGCGAATCGTCCTGCTGATGGATCAGCGAGGCGATGGCGCTGACCCTCTGGTCCGTCGTGCCGCGGTCCAGCATGCGAAACGTCTGCGGACCCAGACGCGGGTCGTGGTACCGCCGGAGCCACCTGTGGATGTACGGCCACAGGTCCGTTCGAGCCATGAGGACCCCCATGCGGTCGGCGTCCGGGGCGTCGGCCTCCGCGGCGGCGATGGCGGCGCCTGCAACCTTCGGGTCCCGATCGTGGACCTGCGACTTGAGCACACCGGCCAGGTCCTTGGCCGGCAGGTGGCGCCGGGCGACAAACGTCGCCATCCGACGGACCTGCGAGTCGCGGTCTTTGGTGGCCGCCAGCACGGCGTGGCGGGCCTCGGGCGACCAGCAGAACTGCAGCGCCGCCAGCGCCATCATGCGACGGACCTTGTCGGGCCCCTTGACGCGAAAGACCAGTTGCCTCACGGCGGCCGGGCCGAGTTTCTCCAGGCGCTCCTGCGCCCGGGCCCGCGAGTCGCTGCGTCCCAGGGCGAAGGTCAGGCTGTCGACTTCCCGATCGAACGCCCGGTCGCTCAGCACGCGGGCGATGGTGCTTGGCTTGATGCTCGCGGTGGTCCCGTCGGCGTACTTGACCAGCGTGATGTCCCCCTCGCGCTGGAGAACGCGGACGGCCCGCCCGTCTTTGAGGACGGCCCACTCGCCCGATGCGACGGCGCACGCCAGCGCGATACACGCGATGAGACTCGCCCCCCGCATCGTTCGCCGTCGCGATAGCGCCATGGTCGTCTCCTCGTCCCGTCGTGCCGCATGCCCTGCCCATAGGATGCCAGAATCGCCTGTTTGAAGCAATCGGTGACGAAGACGTCGCGTGAAGCGGACCTCCCGCCTTGCGACCTATGACGTGCCCCCGTCGCCAGCGAATATGATCGAACCGTAGACTACGGCGACGTGGTCAGTTCGGCGTACGTTCCCGGCGAGAGCACCAACTGGCCGCCCCCCGATTCGCTGCCGCCCCCCCCGGTGCGGTCAACCGTGATCGTCGTGTCGTCGTGCAGGTGGATTCCGCCGTCCCCGTATGCACAGATGCTGTTGTAGACCGTCACCTCGAGCTTGTTGTCGCACTGGAGCTTCTCGGACGCCATCAGGCCGACCGGGCCTTCCGCGCAGTTCTTGAAGTAGGTGGTGAACCCGGGGGCGTAGACATGCGTGCCGGGCAGGTCCCGCACGGCAGCATACTTCGCCTTGTCGGGCAGCGACGATGGCGCCTTGAACTCCACGTCGTTGTTGAACTGGAACCTGTGGGACGCCTGCGAGGCCCCGTCTCCCGGGTCTTCGGTGACGATAACTCCCTGGATCGTTACGCTGTTGTTGAACACGACCACGTTCGGTGCCTCGACGTACATCACGCCCTTGATCGTCACGCTGTCGAACTCGGGGTTCGTGCCCGCCAGGATTCGGATGTTCGTGAACGTGCCGCTCGAAACGTCCGTGCCGGAATCGACGATGGTCGTCGCCACCGCCACGTAGGGCGCGGGGTTCAGACTGGGAAACGTCAATTCGCCCACGCCCGTGCTGATACCCCCGTCAACCGACAGGTTTCCCGTCGACTGGACGTAGGCGTCGGGTTCGCTGAGGGCAATCGCGCCGTCGATCCATCCGTCGTTGTAGCTCTTGACGGCCGCCCCGGTAGCCGCCGAGGCCATCGACGCGTCGTCGGGCTCCCCCACCGACTGCAGGTATATCTTGTTGTCGACGCGGATAGGGCCCTTGGAGACGATCGCGCTGGCTACGGCGGACGCCGAAACGGTAAAGTCGATCTTCACCGTTCGTCGGATGCTGGCCCCGCCGGCCCCGTAACCGGTCACGGCCAGACGCACCAGCCCGGCTTCGGGCATCCAGATCCGTGCCGAGAATGACCGCGACGGGCCGAAACTGATGTGCGGCACGTCGATTACGTCACCGTCGTAGGCTACCGACTGGCCCGCCATGTTCCCCGTGCCTTCCAGAATGTCGATGGCCTCGTCAGCTATGGCGTCGAGGGCGGCCTGGTCGCTGCCCGAGGCCGGACAGCCCTCAAGCCAGTCCAGGTGGAATGACAGGCCGCTCTCGGCGGCCAGCCGGGCGCCCAGCACCTTGGCTTCGTTGTCTGCCTGACGAGCCCCCAGCGTGCTCTGTAGCGCCATCACCGCCCCGAGGGAACTCATGACCACAAGCAACACCAGTGAAAGGAGATACACCATCCCCCTTCGCCTGCTCGACCGGCTGGAATGCGTGTTGGCCATCGTCCTGTACTCCGTCGCATCCGGCAATGCACCGGATGGTCTATCCTCCGCCTGAAACGTACGATACCCCTGCCGTTGCGGCCACAGACCGTCGGAATCGCGGCCTGGTCCAGGAGCCCAGCCAGACCCCCTGGCAGGCGTCAGGAGGCGGCCTAAGCGACGATCGGGCGTCCAGGACGACAGAAACAGAACGGACAGTGCACGCCCTGTTGTCGTTCCTCCACGTTAAGCGGCGGGGCTTGCCCCGCGTGCGGCGTCGGTTCCGACGCCGAGATGCATTGAATGCGTTGGGCGACACGAAAACACTGCGCATTGCGCGGAAAGACACGACGAGCAAGCTCGCCCGCTAAACGTGGCCGTCGCGAGACCCGCTTCTTGACCAGTGAGCAAGGCGTACAACGTGTCCGGCGCCGGGCGAGATTGACCCCTTGCCTCCGCACATCGTGCAGCGGTAGGATAACCCGTCATCGATCCACGGGTTGCATGTAACATGGCCGCTGGCGCCAGCGGCAAGCCCGGATCAGATCAGGTCTACGGAAAGGACATGGGAATGAAGAGACGTTCAGTATGTACGGTGCTGATGGTCGCCGCGGTCACTCTGATGGCGGGATGTGGGTTGTTCCAGGGCGGAGGCGGTTATCAGACCGGCGACGGGTGGACCTCGAAGATCGCCGGCGACTACAAGGGCATCATCTACAGCGGCCAGGTGGAGTATCCGGGGACGACGACGTTTGCCATCGATGACAAGGGCATACTGACCGGCACGTACGAACTGGATGACAAGGGCACGACGGTCACCGGCACGCTGTCGGGCTTCCGCGAGGTCGGCGAGCGAAAACTCGCGTGCACGTGGGTGGACCTCAACGGCACGGGCGACTTCACGCTGACCTTCACCGAGGACCTGTCGGCCTTTGAAGGCCAGTGGAACGACGCCGGCTCGGAGAACACCAGCGGGTGGAACGGCAAAAAATGACGTGATGACCGGGCGGGGCATCTAACGGCCGGGTGCAGTGGCCCTGTCAGCGCTAATGGTGTTGACGATATGCGTGCTGAGTGATAGGTTGCTGTTCATACCCGGGGCACAGTCGCCCTTGGCGGATACGTCATGAGGACACTTGCAACAGGCCTGCACTCGCGATCCGGAACGCCGCGCCGCTCACGCGCCCGCGTATCTCTGCAGGAGATACTCGATGTGGTCGAGCAGATCGCTCGGGCGATCTCGCCGCGCAGGGTCATCCTGTTCGGCTCGCATGCCGCACAACGGGCCTCGCGTGACAGCGACGTGGACCTTCTGGTGGTAACCGCTCGCCCGCCCGGGGCCAACGCGTCCCTGGACCTCCGACGCGAGGTGCGGTACGCCTTTCCTCTGGACCTGATTGTCTGCGACGAGGCGCGGCTTGCCCGGAGAATCGACGCGGGCGACTTCTTCCTCCAGGACGCCGTCGCGGAGGGCAAGGTGCTCTATGAAGCCACTGACCGCTGAGTGGGTCGCCAAGGCCGAGGAGGACTACTCGGTGGCCTCAGGGCTGTTGCGACGACGCAAGATTCCTGCGGATTCCATCTGCTTTCACTGCCAGCAGGCCGGAGAGAAGCTGCTGAAGGCCGTCCTCCAGGATAGCGGCATCCGGTTCGGCAAGACACACGACCTGGAGGAGATCCTGTCGCTGTGCACAGAGACGGCGCCCGAGTTGGCGCTGCTGCTGGACGATGTGACGCTGCTGGGAGACTACGCCGTGCGGTATCGATACCCGGGAATGCGTGCGACCAGGACACAGGCCCGCAGCGCAATGAAGGCCGCCCGACGCATCCGCACCGCCGTGCTCGGCCTGCTCAAACCACGGCGACGCTGACCGACGATGGGATAACCTGAAGCAGCGCCGGGTCGAACGTGGGAGTGAACCTGAACATGTCGAAACGAATTGGTGTCCTTCTGACCACAAGCGTCCTTCTGGTCAGCCTGCCCGCCCGGGCCGAGACGGCGAAACGGATCCTCGATGCGACGGGCGTTACCGGCGGGCTGGTGGTTCACGTCGGCTGCGGCGAGGGGACGCTGACGGCGGCCTTGCGGGCCAACGGGCGGCTGAAGGTCCATGGCCTGGACCGCGACGCGGGCAACGTTGTCAGTGCGCGCAAGCACATCGACAAGGCAGGACTGGCGGGGGCCGTCTGGGTAGACCGGCTGGCCGGCGCACATCTCCCGTATGCCGAGAACATGGTCAATCTGCTCGTGTCGGAGGATCTCGACAAGGTGACGATGGCCGAGGTGATGCGCGTCCTGGTGCCGAACGGCGTAGCGTACATCAGGAGCGAGGGCAAGTGGACGCGGACGGTCAAGCCCTGGCCAGAGGATATCGACGAGTGGACGCATTGGCTGCACGGGGCGGACGGCAACGCGGTGGCTGCCGACAGGCAGGCGGGCCCGCCGAGGCGGATGAAGTGGATCGCAGGCCCGCTCTGGTCACGCTCGCACGACAGCGCCCCGAGCGTCACGGCCATGGTGTCGGCCCGCGGGAGGCTCTTCACCGTCGTGGACGAAGCCCCCGCGAGCATGGACGGCTCGGCGCCCGACAAGTGGGCCCTGGTCGCCCGCGACGCCTTTAACGGCCTGCCCCTGTGGCGCATCGGCATCCCGCAGTGGGGCTGGAAGAGTTGGGCCACCAAGTTCACCGTGCGGTTCACGATTCCCACGCACATGCCCCGTCGCCTTGTGGCCGTCGGTGACCGCGTGTATACGACACTGGCCTTCAACGCGCCGCTGACCGAGTTGGACGCGGCAACGGGCAAGGTGCTTCGGACGTTCGCCGGCACGCAGAACACCGACGAGATTCTCTGTGATGACGGGCTGCTGATCGTCGCGATCAACAAAGGCGCCCAGAAGCCCGGACCGAAGGCCGGCCCCGCCCCCCCGCCGGTGCGAAAGTGGGTGGCGGCCATCGACGCCCGGACGGGCAGGATGCGATGGAAGACGGGCGACTACGTCGGCCTGCGGTCCAAGACCGGTTCGATGGAGCGGATCAGTCATCTCAGCATGGCCGCCGGGGGCGGGCGCATCTTCTTCGTCGACGGGGAGAGAATCGTCAGCCTGAACCAGGCCGACGGCTCGGAAGCGTGGCGCGTGGCGCGCCCCAAGGTGCCCGAGCACAAGATGCGATACAACATCCGCTTCACGGACATGTGCTCGCTGGTCTACAGCGACGGGGCGGTGCTGCTGGCCCAACTGGACCCGGGCCCCAAGCGGGTCGGCTGGCGCGAGGTCAAGGGCAGGGTCCACTCCTTCTCAGCCCGGACGGGCAAGGAGATGTGGAGCCGCGAGTGCTCCTCATGGGGGTGGGGCCATCCCGCCGACGTGTTCGTCCGCGGGGGCCTGGTGTGGGTGACCGGCTACAAGGACGACCTGCTGCTCGGCCTGGACCCCGCGACGGGGCAGGTCAAGCGAAAGGTTTCCACGTTCAAGGCGTTTGACAACGGGCACCACCACCGGTGCTATCGCAACAAGGCCACCGAACGGTTCGTGGTGACGGGCTATCGCGGGATCGAGCTGATCGACTGGGACTCGGGCCGGACAGACCGCAACCACTGGACCCGCGGGACCTGCCGCCTCGGCCCGATGCCGTGCAACGGCCTGCTCTACGCCACGCCCCACCCCTGCGAATGCTACATCACCTCGAAACTCAACGGCGTCCTCGCCCTGGCGCCGGAGACGACGTCGAAGGTCGAAGGTCAAAGGTCGAAGGTCCCTGCGCTCGTGAAGGGTCCCGCGTACGGGGCGAAAACGGGGACAGGCACCTCCGCTGCGCTGCGGAGCCAGTCCCCGTTTTCGGACTGGCCTGCGTATCGCCATGACTCGCGGCGCAGCGGCTCGACGGCTTCGAAGATCAGCACGCCTCTGAAGGTGCTTTGGCAGGTGGATCTGGGGGGCGTGCTGACAAGTCCCGTGGCTGCCGACGGGCGCGTGATCGTCGCCCGCAAGGCCGCCCGACAGGTCGTGTGCCTCGACGCGGCCAAGGGCACGGAGCAATGGCGGTTCACCGCGGGCGGATCGCTCGACACGCCGCCGACGATTGCGCGAGGACGCGTTGTCTTCGGCTGTACTGACGGATGGGTGTACTGCCTCCGGGCCGCCGACGGCGCGATGGCGTGGCGGTTCCGCGCCGCCCCGGCTGAGCGCCTCGTCGGGGCGTTCGGGTCGCTCGAGTCGCCCTGGCCCGTTCATGGCAGCGTGGTGGTGGTCGGCAATCGCGTGTACTGCACGGCCGGGCGATCGTCATTCCTGGACGGCGGGATTCGCGCTTACGCCCTGAACATCGCCACCGGCGAGGTGATCGCCCGCGAGACGCACAGGAGCAGGCACGACATGGATGTCGGCACGGGGACCAAGACGGTTCTCGACACCGGCGTGCTGTCGGACGTGCTGGTGGCCCACGCCGACACGGTGTACCTGCGCCAGCGTCCCCTGTTTCGCAAGGGCCTCACCGCGACGGTCCCGATGCACCTGCATTCGACCAGCGGCCTGCTGGACGACAGTTGGTTCCACCGCACGCGATGGTTCCTCCGCGGCGTATCGCTGGCGGAGCACCTGGTCTACAACGACACGCACGTCTACGGCGTGCGGGCGAGGCAGAAGACCGGCGGGTACGGCCTGCACTTCGCCCCGGGGACCACGGGGTTCGAGGTCTTCGCCGCCAAGCTGCCCGCTGCGACGCCGGTCAAGCTCCAGCCCGTACCGACCGCCACACGCAAGGGCGCTGATGCGGGCAAGCGGAAGAAGACCCCCGCCGGGCGCAGGCCCAAGAAGCCGGCCGATCTCTGGCGCATCAAGGCGCCCGTTCGCATCAACGCGATGGCCCTGGCCGGCCAGACGCTGGTCGCCGCCGGCACGCCGGACGTGATCTCCCCCACCGACCCCTGGGCCGCCTACGAGGGCCGCAAGGGAGGCAAGCTGCTGATCATCTCGGCCGCCTCGGGCAAGATCCGGGCCCGGACAGCCCTGCCCTCGCCGCCCGTCCTGGACGGCCTGGCCGTCGCCGGCGGACGGCTGATCGTCTCGACGATGGACGGCAAGGTGATGTGCTTTGGCCCCGAGTAGACTCGTCTCCGCAGAACGGAAGGGACCCTTACCGTGAGAACAGATCGCATACGTATCAGAGTGGTCATCACCGCACTGGGGGTCGCCTTGGTCGCGTGCTCGGCCTGGGCGAGGGAGTATCACGTGTCGAAGGCCGGCGACGACGGGAATCCGGGCTCGGCGTCGAAGCCGTTCAAGACGATCTCAGCCGCCGCGAAGGTCGCCCTGCCCGGCGACGTGGTGACCGTCCACGAGGGGATCTACCGCGAGCGGGTCAACCCCCCGCGCGGCGGGACGTCGGACAACAAGCGAATCGTCTACCAGGCCGCCGCCGGCGAGAAGGTCGTGATCACCGGGGCCGAGATCATCACCGACTGGAAGAAGGTCGGAGGCGACACGTGGACGGTGACGCTGCCCAACAGCTTCTTCGGCAACTACAACCCCTACACGGACATCATCCGGGGCGAGTGGCACAGTCACAGGGGCTATCCCAGGCACACCGGAACGGTCTACCTCAACGGGACCTGGATGGACGAAGCGAAGCTGCTGGAGCAGGTCTTGCCCCCCACTGCCCTGCCCGCGGGCGCAAAGGCGGACCCGAAGGACACGGTGCTGGGCGGCAAGACCGCCCGCTATCCGGGCAGAGCCATCGCCCAAACGGAAGAAGACACGCTCTACCAGACGTGCCGCTACGACATGAAGGGCTATCGCCTGGCCGTGCCCAACGGAACGTATCGCGTCACGTTGAAGTTCTGCGAGCCGCATTTCGACGCAAAGGGCAAGCGTGTGTGCGACGTCGCGGTTCAAGGCAAGACCGCGCTCCGCGGATTCGACATCTTCGCGAAGGTGGGCCAGTTCGCGGCCCATGACGAGAGCTTCGGCGGCGTCACAGTGACTGACGGGCAACTGAAGATCGACATCATCAATCGCGTGTCGATGGCGTGCATCTCCGGGATCGCGGTGACGAGTGGGGACTACAGCAAGCGAATCAACTGCGGCGGGCCCGCATGGAAAGGCTATCGGGCGGACCCCGCATCAAGCCGCCGCGGCGGCGCCAATCTCAGCGGCCGACCGCTTTGGAAAGCGAAAGTCGACGCCAAGACCACCACGATCTGGGCGCAGTTCAGAGGGGTTGACCCCAACAAGGAACACGTCGAGATCAACGTGCGCCGCAGCGTCTTCTATCCGGACAAGCCCGGGCGGAACTACATCACCGTTCGCGGCTTTGTCATGCGTCAGGCCGCCACGCCCTGGTCGGGGGCGATGTCCGAGCAGATCGGCCTGATCGGGACGCACTGGTCGAAGGGATGGGTCATCGAGAACAACGTGATCAGCCACTCGATGAACACGGGGGTCACGCTGGGGCGCTACGATCTGGGGAGGTACGGCATTGCCCTGCCGGCCGTGTCGGCCCCGGGGTTCGTCCGGTCGTGTGAACTGGCGCTCAAGCACGGGTGGTCCAGGGACAAGATCGGCGGCCACGTCGTGCGCAACAACCATATCTCGCATTGCGAGAAGAACGGCATTCACGGCAGCCTGGGCGGGGTGTTCAGCACGATCGAAGGCAACACGATTGTCGACATTGCTCAGCGCGGCTGGATCGGCGGGCCGGACGTGGCGGGGCTGAAACTTCTGGCCTCAAACGACGTGGTCATCCGGGGCAATCACATCTACCGCTGCGGCGGGGCTGGGGGCATCTGGCTGGACTGGATGGCCCAGGGCACGCGGGTGACGGGGAATCTGCTGCACGACAACAGCAGGGACCTCTTCATGGAGGTCGATCACGGTCCGTTCCTGATAGACCACAACATCTTCCTCTCGCCGAATGCGTCGATGGAATGGTCTCAGGGCGGCGCCTTTGCTCACAATCTGATTGCCGGCGCCCTCGCCCAGCGCAGAGAACGCAGGAAGACGCCCTACTTCCGATCGCACACGCTTCGGGACATGAAGATCTCCGACATACAGCACAAGGACGTGCGCTACTGCAACAACCTGTTCGTCGGACGGGCGAGCCTGTCGATCTACGCCAAGGACGAGGCGAATCTCCGGGCGGCGGGCAACGTCTTCCTGGCCGGCGCCAAGCCGGGCCCGCACGACCGCGACGCAGTGGTCGCCGCGGACTTCGATCCCGGCATCACACTGCGGCAGGCGACTGACGGGTGGTGGCTCGAAATGGCGGTCGACCCGGCGTGGGTGTCCAAACGCAAGCGCGCCGTCGTGACGACCGAGTTGCTGGGCAAGGCGAAGATTCCAGACGCCCGTTTCGAGCAGCCTGACGGGACGCCTTACAGGCTCGATACCGACTACTTCGGCAAGCAGAGGGCCGCTGAAGCACTCGCCCCCGGCCCGTTCCGGTTCCCGCGAGACAAGCGGATCCGAGTCAAGGTCTGGGACGGGAGATAACGGGCTTCCGACACGCGACGATATCCCTATACTCATGTGCTCGGAGATTGAAAGGACTTCAAGCGATGACGATAGACCCACGTACGTGTGCGACGAGGCGTGTGGCGATTCTGTGCGGAGCGTTGGCGCTGTGTGCGGTGCTTGTCGCGGCCGGCGAGCAGGCGATTGACGACCTGCCCCGCGCCAAGGCGGCGGCGGGCGACTGGCCCTGGTGGCGCGGACCGGAGCGGAACAACATCGCGGCCGACGGGCAGGATCCGCCGACCACGTGGAGCAAGACGGACAACGTGGTCTGGCGGGTCAAGCTGCCCGGGCAGGGCCACGGCACGCCGTGCATCGTGGGCAAGCGGGTTGTCTTGGCGACCGGGGACACACGGCGGCGCGAGATCTCCGTGCTCTGCCTGGACCGCGCGACGGGCAAGGAGATGTGGAGGACGGTGGTCTACCGCGGCAAGCTGCCGAAGATCCACAAGGACAACTCGCACGCGTCGGCGACGGTGGCGTGCGACGGCGAGAGGCTGTTCTTCCCGTACCAGACGGCGACCTCGCTGAAGATGGCGGCGCTGGACCTGAGAGGCAAGATCGTCTGGAACGTGACGGTCGGGAAGTACGAGTCGGTCCAGGGCTACTCGGCATCGGCGGCGCTGTACAAGTCCGTCGTCATCGTGCCTCTCGATATCAAGGGCCCGTCTACACTGACGGCGCTGCATCGCAAGACGGGTGAGGTGGTCTGGCAGACCAAGAGGCCGGGCAACCACGAGACGTACGCCTCGCCGCTGATCGCCCGCGTGGCCGGTCGCGAGCAACTGTTCATCATCGGCCCCGACAACACGCGCAGCTACGACCCGGACACGGGCAAGGAACTGTGGGACTGCAAGGGCCCGGCCCAGTTCTGCGCCGCGGTGGTGGCGTTTGATGACCAGCGGGTCTACTCGACCGGCGGCTGGCCCGAGCGATCGCTGCTGGCGATTCGCGCCAGCGGGTCCGGCCAGGTCGCCAAGACGCACGTGGCGTGGGCGGGCGACAAGAAGGTCGGCTACGTCCCGTCCCCCCTGCTGCACGACGGACTGCTCTACGCCGTCAACGACAAGACCGGCCTGCTGCGATGCTACGACGCGGCGTCGGGCAAGATCGTCTGGGCCAAGGACCTCGACGCGCCGTTTTACTCCTCGCCGACCTGCGCGGCGGGCAAGATCTACATTCTCGACCGCAAGGGCAAGTGTTTCATCCTTCGTGCCGGGCGGACGTTCGAACTGCTCGGCGGCCCCACCCTGCCCGACGGCGCCTTTGCCACGCCCGTCTTCCTCAACAACCGAATCTACATCCGAACCATGACCGAGCTATACTGCATCGGTGCCAAGGAGTAGCGTGATGAACCGACGGAGCAGTAGGGCGTGAAACTCGTTGCACGCGGGACGAATACTCAAACCGTTCCGCGT
>CAZVEV010000050.1:0-28529 GCA_964625865.1 uncultured Planctomycetaceae bacterium
TCACGACACCCAGACTAGAAACTCCAGGTTGCGGGGTTCTCCGACAGGCTCCTAGCGGCGGGGCAGCGCCCCGCGTTCGTTGTTCGATGACGCACAGCGATGCGGTTGCATCGTGTCGGTGGAATGGCGGATTCGGCGCCGTGCGCCACCGAACGACGAACGTCGAGCGTTGCTCGACCGCTAAACAGTGCACCGTGTGGAACGGCGCGTCAGGGACACGGTGCGACGTGTTTCCCGAGTGGAACGGACACATCATTCGCTCCGCATGCGAACAGGTCTCACGCCGTACTGCTCACGTTTAGCGGGCGATCGTCAGATCGCCGCTTACCATTCGAATTGCGAACGGCGATCTGACGATCGCCCGTTAGACGTGGAGTTAACGACAAGCTCATCGCTTCTCGCTCGTCGCGACGGTGACCTTCTTGAGGTAGTCGGCGCGGGCGGCGCGGGTCCAGCAACCGCCGCAGCGGCAGCCGCGTCCGTCTTCGGACCCGCACGTGCCGGCTACGTCCACCCGACTCATCGGCGGGATGCCCGCCTGGATCAGGGCGAGGGTCTTCTTGTAGCCCGGGTCGTTCCTCGAGCCCCAGCCGCCCTTGATCTGTCCCCACCCGCCGTCGGCGACGGCCAGCGGGGCCTTCAGGATGCGACTTTCGGTGGG
Organism: uncultured Planctomycetaceae bacterium; assembly: GCA_964625865.1. Lineage (GTDB taxonomy): Bacteria > Planctomycetota > Phycisphaerae > SM23-33 > SM23-33 > CAZVEV01. The sequence goes on from CAZVEV010000050.1 coordinate 662, forward strand.
CATGGCGATGTTGACCAGAGCGTCGATGGGCTGGGCCGCCAGCTCCTTGCCGAAGGTCGCGGCGATATGGGCTCGCAGTGCCTTCTCACCGTCGCCGGTCATGCGGCGCCGCTCGGCGCGGTTGTGCGAGTAGTCGCCGTAATACTGGGCGTTCAGGTCAAGCCACGCCACGAGCCGCTCGAAGCTCTCGGCGTCCAGGTTCACGCGCGGCTTGCCGTCCTTGTCCTTGTGGCCGCTCAGGATGTGCTTTGCCAGCCTGCCGGCGTGGGCGAAGTAGTCCTTCGGCTTGGACTCGGCCGTCTCGCGGTTTCGGTAGGCCACCACGACCAGCCCGCGATCCTTAACCAGCGAGTCGTGGGCGAGGTTCGCCCGGCCGGTGGGCGTGCCCAGCAGGTTAATGCCCTTGGGCGCCTTGCCCGTCAGCCCGTGACAGCCGATGCAGTGTCGGTCGAGGACGGGCTGGGTCGTCCGGGCGAAGCTGAAGCCGCCTTCGTACTTCGGCCCGACCGGCGGGTCCAGTTCGACCAGCTTGGTCGCTCTCGGCGGCGGGGGGGTCGCGTCGCGCGGCTCGTGACAGCCGATGCAGCCCTGCGTCTCGCCGTCGTGCAGGTAGACGAAGCTCCGCATGGTCATCACCGCCATGTTGTTGGCGTCCAGGAGCTGCAACTGCAGGGGCAGGCCCGCCGGGGCGCGGAAGGTGATCGATCCGTCGGCGTTGACCGGCGCCGTGCCGACGACGCTCTTGAGAATCTCGTTGTTCGACGTGCTCAGCCACGGCTTGCGATTAGTCACCTGGCCGTGAATGCGATTGACGCGCACGCGCTTGATGCTGCCGGCCGGGAGCTTCTCGACGCTCATGTGGACGTCGGAAATCTGGAACACGCCCGTCATCGGGTGCTTCGCGTCGGGGATGCAGCTTGACGGCAGGGCCGGCGGCTTGAAGCGAGGCTGGACCGGGATCGGCTGGAAGCACGACATTTCCGGATCACGGTAGACCAGCTCGCGCCCGCCGAGGGTGTCGATGAGATAGATCCCGTAGGCGTTGGTTTCCTGCGGGCGGGGCTGCTTCATCATCTGGTTGGGCGTGTAGGCGACGAGGTAGATCTCCTCGTTCAGGGGCCACGGCGTGCAGTAGACGCCTTTGGGGTAGCCCTCGGTCTCGGGGAACCGCGTCTCGGGCGTGATCCGCTTGATCGGCTCGACGCCGTCCTCGCCCTTTCGCGGGTCGATCTCGAAGATTGAGCCGGTCGTGTACGAGTGGTGGGCCATCGCTGTCGAGCAGGCCTTGTGCGAGCCGGGGATGGCGCGGCCTTCGGCGGTCATGCACGGGTTGCGCGTGTAGTTGCCGTAGAAGTGCGCCGTCGCCGTTCCGTCCGGCCGCGTGGTCCACAGGCTCTGGTAGAACGTGTCGTGACGGTTGATGTAATCCCATCGCGTGTAGATGATCCGCCCGTCGTTCAGCACGGACGGGTCCCACTCGTTGGCCTCGCCGTAGGACAACTGGCGGATGTTCGATCCGTCGTTGTCGGCGCCGTAGAGCAGGAAGTTCGGAACGTATCGCGAGCCGTGGCATCGCCCGAAGGCCTGCCCCCGCGTGGAGACAAACGCGAACCCGCCGCCGGGCAGGTAGCAGGGGTCGAAGTCCTCGATCAGCACGGTCTCACGATTGTGCCAGCCGATCAGCTTGTCGTTCTTGTTGCCCGTCAACTGCCGCAACCCCTTGCCGTCGATCCCGATCTCGTAGATGAAGAACCGCCTGAGGCTGCGGTTCTGTTCCGTGTGATCGCAGAAGGCGAACAGGATCTTCTTGCCCTCGAAGTCCAGGTCCGGATGCGTCACCGTGCCTTCGGGCAGCTTGCCTTCCAGCAGTAGCGAGACCTTCGGGTCGCTCTTCCAGTTGTCCAGGACCGCCAGCCCGGGTCCGGGCCTGCTGTGGCGCCCGAGGTACTGGTCGCACTGGTGGCTGTAGCCCGGGGGCGGACGCTTGTTGATCAGCAGGCGGTTAAACTTCAGCAGCGGATGGGCCATGATGATCTCGCGTCGCAGCCAGCGGACTTCCTTGTAGGCCGCCGTCGCGTCGACATTCTCGCCGGCGAACTTCGCTTCGAGCTGCTTGAGTCTTGCGGCGAGCTTCGGCTGGGGTGCGGCCTTGGCGACGTACGCGAGGGTCTTGCGTGCCAGTTCGAACGCCTCGGTCAACTGCGTGGACTTATAGGCGTACTTGGGGGCTTCCGGCTTGTCGTCTGAAGCAACCTTCGGCGGCGTGCCGCCCTTCTTCCACGCCTTGGGGTTCCGGGCACGCGTGGACCAGGTACTCGTGCTGCTCTGGTTGCAGGGGCGGCCCAGGGCGATGTTCTTGGTCTTGTCAGCCGACGCGTAGACCTCGACCTCGTCCAGGTGCAGGTAGCTGTTGCCGGGCAGCGTCAGGCGGACGTAGCGGGCCTTGGCGCCGTGGAGGGCGACGGTCAGCGGCTTCTTGTCCGGCCCGCCGTGGAAGGTTGTCCCGTCGTGCTGGTACGCCCGCCTCCACGTCTTGCCGTCAGTCGACAGCAGGACCATGATGTGGTTGGCGCGATCGGCGCAGTCTTCGCGATTGGTCAGCTCCGCTCGATCCAGCGCGACGGCCTTGCCCAGGTCCACCTGCCACCACGGGTTCCTGTCAGAGTTGGTGTGGAAGCCCGTCCCGCCGTTCTTGACGCCGTCAACGGCGCCCCAGGCGTCTTCCCGCGTGCTGACGCTCCCGCCCCTGCTCCCGCCGCCCCGGTCGGCCTTCGTCGGGGTGATGCTCCCGCCCGAGGCCTGCCTGTCCCAATCGGCCTCGATCATTGTCTTCCAGTCCGCCATCGCGCGGCCGCAGACGCCGAAGATAAGCAGACCGACAAGAAGTACACCCACCACGCCGTGTCTATAGCTGGTCACAGTCATTTCTCCTGGGTAACCCTGGTGAATCACATCCAATCCTACATTTTAACCACGGGAGAACCCGAAGTCTCGGTATCTTTGGGATGTCTCCTCCCTGTATGTTCATCGCGATCGACCGCTAAGCAGGCGACAGGCGCAGTGGTAATCCGCTTGGTCCACACACCTCTCGGCGCGTCCTGTCGGTCCGCATGAGGTGGATTTCGCGATGCGTATCATTGCGTTATCATGGGAAGCGACATCGTTGTCTCCGCCGATACCCCACGGGGTGGAACCCGTGGGCGTTTGCCTGTAGCGCAGGAGTCAGAACGTGGGCGTGATCGATCGACGAGAGTTTCTGATGGCGACGGGTGCGGCGGCGTGGTGCGCGGTGGCGCCGGGTGCCGGCGCGGCGGACCCCCGCGCCGCTGATATCGTCGCCCGGATCGGAGGCAGGGGGTATCCGTCGGTGTTCCAGGCGTGGAACCGCGCGGACAATCTGACCGGCGAGGACAGGTTGACCACGGCGGCGAGGCACGACCTGCTGTTCCACGGGCCGGGCTTCTTCGGCCTGCGGTGGGAGGGCAGGCACAGGGGGGCCTCGGCGCGGATCGCGGGCGAAACGGTCAAGCGCGGCCTGGCGATGCGAAAGGCCCTGTTGGCCAAGAACCCCCGGATGGTCCTGCTGGCTGAGATTCGCTATCGCGACGCGCCGAAGACCTTCCTGCCGCCCGATCACGCGTGGTGGAAGCGGGACGGCAAGGGGCAGGTCCAGGTCGGCTGGAAGGAGGGCGGATACCTCCTGCTGGACTTCGCCAACCCCGCCTATCGGCGTCACGTCGCGGCCAAGGCACGGGCGGTGATGGCCACCGGCGCCGTCGACGGCGTGATGCTGGACTGGTGGCGCGACGACGACGACCGCCTGGCGCTGATCAGGGAGGTCCGCAAGGCGGTCGGGGATGCGGCGCTGATCCTCGTCAATGCCAACGACCGCCAGACCCCGCGGACGGCGTCCTACGTCAACGGGTACTTCATGGAGTGTTACCGCAGCAAGACCGCGGCACACTGGCGGCAGATCGCCCGGACGCTTTCGTGGGCGGAAAAGGCCCTCCGCGCCCCGCGCATCAACTGCCTCGAAACGTGGTATCACACCTCCCGCAACGACCTGAACCTGATGCGAGCGGCCACCACGCTGTCGCTGACGCACTCGGACGGGTACTGCCTCTTCTCGGATCCCAATCCGCTGCCCACCGGCGACCACCTGCACAACTGGTATCCGTTCTGGAACCGCGGCCTGGGCAGGCCCCGCGGGGCCGGTCGAAAGCAGGCCGACGGGAGCTTCATCCGCGCGTTCGACAAGGGCACGGTGGTGTACAACCCGATGGGCAACAAGCCGGTGCGGGTGAGTTTCGAGGCCAATCGCACCAGCCGGGCCACCGGACGAACCGCTCGCGTCCACACCGTGGCCCCCTGCGACGGGGACATCCTGCTCAAGCGGTAGCCGGGTGCCGTGGGCTGCGGAGCGAAGCGGAGCAACCACGTGTTCTCGAATGGAGACAACGTGGTTGCCGCTTCGCGTCAGCCCACGGCACCCGGCACAGAGACTTCCAGATTGCTGAATCGATCAGACGGTCAGGTCGGCCAGCCAGTCCAGGCCCAGGTTGCCCAGGAGTTCGGTGTCGATATCGCCCTCGGTCAGGGCAATGCCCACGGGTTCCACCCCGTGGGGTATCTGCGAACAATGCGCCGCTTCACCCCAACCGGACTCCGCGGTGCGCATTGTCGTGTCCTGGTCCCAAGTCGAGGCGTTGTCTTCGCCGAGACCCCACAGGCGGAGCCTGTGGGCGTTTGCGTCCAGTGTTGCTGTCAGGACGTCTACGTGATCGCTCGACCCGGTTGTCCCTCCGTCGTCGGTCTCGGGGCCAAAGGCACCGAGGGTCTTATCCGACAGCAGGCTGACGGGCACCTGTGCGGCGGCCTGCGGGTCGCGGGCGCCATCGGCAGGTGATGCGTCGTCGTACGATCCCCTCGCACCGGAGCCCGCCCCCCGCGTGCCGGAGCCCGACCCTCGCGTGCCGGCGTACATCAGCAGCGTGTCCGTGCCGTTTGTCAGGTTGCCGCTGATCTGGCCGGACCCCTTGGCGACGTTCTTGTAGCCGGCGCCTTTGAGCCACGCCTGGTCCAGGGTTGCCGTAAGCCTGTCGTTACCGGCCGCGTCGTAGAAGTGTACCGTGTCCGTGCCCCCGGCCGTGCAGTAGCCCGTCACCAGGTCAAAGCCTTTGGCGGTGTTCGCAAAGCCGCTACCCGAGAGGCTCGCCTGGGTCGGCCCGGCCGAGAAGGTGTCGTCGCCCGCCGAGTCGTACAGCGTCGCCACGTCGTTGCCCCCCGCCGTGCAGTGGGCCGTCGCGCTGTCGAAGCCCGTTGCCGTGTTGTCAAAGCCCGTACCGCGAAGCGTTGCCGCGGTCGGCGTGGCCGTGAACACGTCGTCGCCTGCCGAGTCGTACAGGTGAGCGACGTCCGTCCCGCCGGCGCCGGCGGTGGCGGCAACCGTCCCGAAACCGAGGACGGTGTAACGATAGCCCAGGCCGCTCAGGATGGTCCATTCGGCCTTGGCGGTAAGCATGTCATCGCCCGCCGTCCCGAACAGGTTCGCCGTATCGTTGGCCCCGCCGCTGATCCTGACGTCCGCCACGTAGTTCAGGACGATCGTGTAATTCGCAGAGACAAGTTCCGTGCGGGTCGCTGCCATCGAGGCCGTGTCAGCGGCGCTCGTGCCGGTCAGCGTCGCCCGATCCGCTCCGCCATTGCCGTTGAACACCACCCGCGTGATCTGCGCCGCATTGAACCGCCACACCTCACCGTTGAAGGTCACGGTGTGCTTCGTCTGTCCGGCCACGACGTTGAACACGTCGTCCGCCCCCGAGCCGTCAAAGACAACCGTCGAGCCGTTGACGGTGTACGGTCTGGCGTCCTCCGCAATCGTCACGTCGTCGGTGTAGACCGCTGCGTCGTCGGCGATGACGGTGACCTTCATCGATCCGACGGCCGCATCGATCGTCGTGCTGAACGTGCCGGCCCCGTTCGCGTAGCCCACCTCGTAGACGTTGTCGCCCTGCCACAGGACGACCTTGGCCCCGCCGGGCAGATTGCCCACGCTGTAGGCCTGCGCCCCCTCGGTAATCTCGCTGGCAAGCGTGGGGGCGAGCATCGTCGGATCGTCGCGGTACATCTGGACCATCGGGTCGCCCTGGAAGTTGATCCCGTACTGAAGCCAGCGGATAGAGCCCTCATACCCCGACCGCGAGGCGAAGCCGGCTTTCATCTCGGCGAACACCTCGCCGGCCAGGCGGCTGGAGCCTGTCAGGAACTTCTTGTAGAAGTTGTACGAGAACTCGTACGACGGTCCTATCCAGTTTCCGGGAATGCCCCATCCCTCGCGGCTGCACCCGATGTAGACCACCGTGCCGGTCTTGTCCGAGCGGAGAAACGCCTCGCTCAGGGACGAATCGACCTTGTCAAAGGCGCCGGTGTGGCAGGCGATGGTCGAGACGATCGGCACGTTGATCGACTCGGTCATTCCCGCAACCGTGCTGCTGGTGAAGCTGCCCGATTCCAGCGACCACGACGTGTACCACCCGTGGGTGGCCATGTGCATGAACTGGTAGTCGTTGCCCATCGCTGTCAGCAGGTTGCTGCTGTTGAGCGTGTAGTCGCCCGCCTCGGCCGAGTCCCAACTCGTCGATGTGTCGAAGAACGTGTCGAGTTGGCGGTCAGCCCAGTAGGGCTCGACGTACAGTTCGTCGACCTTCAGCGTCTTGTACTCGACGTCGCCGGGGTCCCACAGTTCCTCGCCCACCGCGAGCATGTCGGTAGCCCAGTTGCTCGTCGGCGGGGCCGTTTCGTAGGCGATTACCTTGGCCAAAAGCGTCTGGACGTGGGCGGCGGTCCTGACGGGGTATCGGCCCACGATGGTGTCATAGGCGAAGTTCACCGTGTCGTACGCGCCCTCGCCGTAGAGGCCGTCCCCGTTGTCGTCCCACGTGCCGCTCAGCGACGAATAGTAAAAGTCCGTGGGCGTGTCGGTTCGCTTGTACCCCTTGGTGTCGCGGTCGGGCACGATCGAGTTGTCGCCCCCCAGCAGGACGTATTTGACCCCGTGATTCTGGTGGTAATCGCGGATGCAGTTGCGGATCTTCTCTTGGCTATCCGCGCCGGAGTAGGCCGAGTAGATGCTCTCGGTGGTCACGATCTGGGCGGGGAAGCCCTTGCGGGTATACCAGTTCGCCACGTCCTGGAACGCTCCGGCCAGCGCGTCGGACGTGACGATCAGGGCGCCCGACGAGAGCAGGAATCGCGGCTCGAGGCTTTCAAGCAGCGCAGGTTGATCGAGCGATGAAGACACGACATACCACCTCCGGTAAGGCAACAAGCGGCTAAGTGCCTCCGGGGGCGGCCGCGGAGCGTCCACGCGAATCGGACGCGCGCTACAACACTGGAAACGTAGGATTCAGAATCGAGCGGTGCGCCCTGTGATTGAAGAAGTTGCGACGATTATCTGACCCGCAGTGATCATTGCGACACGAACAGGCAAACGCCTGTGGGTTCCACCCGTGGGGTATCCACGCACGAGACACGTCCATCCGAGGGGATTCTCCTGACATGCACTTGTGCGCGATGAAGGAAGCAGAAACAGAAACGGTCTCTATCGCAGATATCCCACAGGCGGAGCCTGTGGGCGTTTACTTGATCGATGTGACGCGGAGCTTGGCGCAGCCGCCCCTGGCGCAGCGGAACAGAAACGCAATTCCAGGCCTAAGTGTATGTTGGTACAGTGGTTGGTAGCCTTGTTGCGGGGGCATGGCGGTTTCGAAGGCACCTTGGATTCCCAAGGCGATGCATCCGGTCCCGTCAGGCCTCGCGTCGCGGCGGATGCGGATACTACGGCCTTCAATCTCGATACGGAAGTCCGCGGTGGCCCCGTCCAGGGGACTGTACGGGACCAGGCCGCGTGCGGGATCGAACAGGAACAGGCCCAGTGACAAGGGGTTATCGTCGGTCAGAACGGTCTGTCCCCTCATCGTGCCGGCCTCGCTGAAACTCCGACCCTCGCCGGGTTGATAGACCCATTGGACGACGGCCTGCGGCGCTGGTGGTTTGGCGGATAACCGAGGGGCGGGTCTGGCCGGGACTGAGGGCCTGGCGACGGGCTCTGGCGCGGGCTTGGGGGCAGGGGGGGGCACTCTCTGTGGCGCATCATCTTTCGAGAGCACGACTTCAGACTCCCGCCCGGGGCTGCGGACCGTCTTGAGCGCCGGGTACGCGTAGGGCGCATCGAGAGGCTGAGGCGCTGCGACGAGAATTGGGGCCGGGGCTGTCTGGCTCGGGCGCGGTTTGTCGCCCGTGCACGCCATCGGGCCCCACACATAAGCCGCCAGCGCACCGAGAGCAAGCAGGGCGGCCACGACTGCTCGGCGGGACCGCTCAGGCGGCGCGGGGGCCTGACGGCGAGGTCTGGTGTTGCATGTGGCCAGGTCCGAGGCCAGTTGGAGGCAGTTCCGGTAACGATCGGCCGGATCGATGGCGATCATCTTCATCACGATCCGCCCGAGCGCCCCGGTCGGAGCCGACCCCAACTCCTCAGGCCGGCGCGGCTTCTGCATCCGGAACGCCAACGCCAACTCCGCCCGATTCGACGCCCGATACGCCGTCGTGCCCGTCAGTGCGTAATACAACGTCATGCCCAGAGAGAAGATGTCCGTCCGCCTGTCCAGGCGGCGGCCGAGGTTCTGCTCCGGCGACATGAACGCCGGCGTCCCGCCGCTGTCCCGCCCCGTTCGCGTAATGCCCGCCAGGCGGCCGGTGGTGTCCTGGGCGATGCCGAAATCAACCAGCCGCACGCGGCCCGGAGTCTGCAGGATGATGTTCTGCGGCGTGACATCCCTGTGGATGATGCCCCAGGCGTGGGCCTCGCCGAGCGCATTGCAGGCCTGGATGGCGACGCGGAGCACGCTGCGCGGCGACATCGGCCCGTCGCAGGCCACCCGCTGGCCGATGGACACGCCGTCGACCAGTTCCATCGTGAAATACGGGCGTCCCAGGCTGTCCGGGCCGTGCGAGAAGATCGGCACGATGCCGGGATGGCTCAGGCGGGCGGCGAGGATAGACTCGCGCCGAAACCGCCTGGCCACCGCACCCAGGCGCGCCAGCGACGGGCGCAGGGCCTTGAGCGCCACGTGGCGTCTGAGCCCGGGCTGGGCGGCCTTGTACACGATGCACATTCCTCCGCGCCCGATCTCCTCGACGATCTGGAGATCGTCGACGACCTGGCCCGGACTGAACGGGCCCGGCTCGCGGTCTGACAGGTCGTCGGCCGCGCCGCGCCGTCGGCCCGGCTCGGCGTTGGCGAGGGCGGGCTGTTTGGCCCGCGCGCGTCCCGCGGCGCCCAGGGCGAGCAGGCGGGAAAGCTGGTCCGCGCTCAGATTGTCCGTTCGGTCTGTCCGCATACGCACTCGGTGGGGCGGTTGTCGTGCCACGGGCATCCTGCCCGTGAATCGTGGCCGAGGCGGCCATGGCACAGGGGAGCACGGGCGAGACGCCCGTGGCACGCAAGCGCCCTCACTATCCACTACGGACAGACCGGTCAGATTGGGGCCGACGGGCCGGAAAGTATTCGCATCAGTTCGCTGATCTCGTCGGCAACGTCGTCGTCGGAATCGACCCACTGGCGGACGTGTCGACGGAGGGTGGCCTCGAACTTGTGCTTGACGGTGGTGTTCATCGTCGCCGCCTGGTCGGGGCGGGCGATGTGAAGTTGTTTGCAGAGATCGGCGTAGGGCACGGCGGGCGCCCCGTCGGTTATCGGGCGAAGCACGCGGGCCTGAAAGACCGCCCAGTGCGTCGTCTGGTCGGCCCCGATGCATTGGGTGTGGACCTCGTCGAGGACCTGGCCCAGCAGGGCCGACGCCCACGCGCGGTTAAACGCCTCGCCGGGCGATTCGGCATCGGACGACGTGATCAGCCTTGCCCCCTCGAGCCCCTCGAGGCTGACTAGGGGCTTGTCCGGCTTGCGGATCGCCGCCGCGTCCTTGCGCCGACAGTCGTTGGCGTAGTTTTCGGCGGCCTTCAGCAGCAGCGAGCGGAACCGCCCCTTGGACGGATCGGCCTTGCCCGCCAGCCCGCGGCCGAGGATCACGTCGGTGAAGAACCCCTGGGTCAGGTCCTTGGCCCGATCGCTGTCGAAGCCCTTGCGGAGGAAGAAGCAGTAGACCGGCTTCCAGTACTGCACGGCGATCCCGCCGAGGGCGTCGCGCTGGTCGTCGCCGCTGCCGTGTCCGGCCCGCATGACCTGCGACCACTGGGTCGTCTCGAGCAGCTCGTTATAGCCGCCCATCTCTGTCCTGTGCTTCCTGCCCAACGGACCGCTCCCTGTTCAGCGCCGCACACGGGGGTGAGTCACAATATGCCAATCGTAAATCGTTGAAGGTCGAAGGTCAAAGGTCGAAAGTCGAAGGTCGTCTCGGACGGACGCCCTGGCACGCACGAGGCCGCGGCCTGAGCGACGATCTTCCGGCCAAGGGGGGCAGGGTCGCTTGCGGGGACGGCATGCGGCCAAGGGGCGGCCAGAGGGCTTGGCCGGGACGGCGGGCAGATCTTCGACTTTCGACCTTGGACCTTTGACCTTCGACCAAAAAAAACCCCGGCTCTGGAGAGGAGCCGGGGCGGGGCGTTGGTGCCGGGCCTGGTGCAGGCCGGCTTGCGGTTGCTGTTGCATCACCGGAAACCTACGATACAATCCTCACGTCGGCCAGCCGGTTTCCACGCCGATCCGAGAGAATGTCTCTGATGAACACTGCAACCAGACATGCGGCGGTCCTCGTCCTGCTGACAGCCGTCGCCGGCTGTGGGAACTACACCCAGCCGCACCCGACGCCCGGCCCCCAGACGCAGGCCCAGCGGAACTTCGACGCCGTCTGGCGCAGCAGCCTGGAGGTCTTGCGACGGTATCACTTCCGCCTGGATCGCCAGGACAGGCGAGCGGGCATCATCACGACCCATCCGATGCTCGCGCGTCACTGGTTCGAGTTCTGGCGGCCTGACGCGGCCAATGCGTTCGATTTCGCCGAAGGCACGCTCCAGACGGTGATGCGGCGCGCGGTGGTGCGCGTCGCGCCGGGCGAGGCGGCCGGCACGTATCAGCCGATCGTCGTCGTCGAGGTCACCCGCCCGGACCGCCAGGGCCTCGAGATCGTCGCCGCCGGGGAGGCCTACGACAAGTTCCTCGACACCTACGGCGACGACGACACGATCTACGAGCGCCACCGGCGCCACAAGCGGCTCAAGAAGGACATCCGTCACAAGCTCTTCGCCGAAGGCCAGGCCGCCGCCGACGAAGCCGCCGAAGAAGCCTACTACGAGCCCCGCCCCCCCGAAGCCCTCGGCAAACAGACCACCCTCGCCGACCAAATCGCCGCCGAAATCCGCACCGCGGCGGCGCAGCGCGCACCGTCGGGCGACGAATGACGGGCGCCGTTGGTTGACTTACGCAAAGACGACCGAGGCGTAGCCGACGGTGGTGTCGTCGGCGATGTGGGGGGTCGCGGCGCGGATCACTTCGTAGCTGTTGGTGTACTGGAGGCATCGGCCTCGCGTGGCGCCGAGACGCTTGCACGCCGCGATGGACGCCGTGATCGCGCCGGCACCGCAGGCGTTGGAGTGGGCGGCGGCCTCGTCTATGGTGGCCGTCTCGTCCATCGCTTCGATCAGGTCGAGCATGCGGCGATCGTTGGCGCGGGACCACCGCTCGCCGACCTCCCCCCGTCCGCCCGGGGCGGGGAAGTGTCCCGCGTGGTGCGTCAGGTCGGTGCTTCCGACGACGACGGTCCGGCCTGGTGCGTTGACGAGCACGTCGGCGACGGCCTGGCCTATCTGGACAGCCTGCGCGGTTGGCGGGACGGCGATGGGGACGATCTTCGCCTTGGGAGCGACGGCCTTGACAAGGGGAAGCTGCACTTCGATCGAGTGTTCGGCGCGCCCGTAGGCGGCGTGAAGATCGTGAGCGGGGGGATTGGCGCGCAGGGGTCCGTCCGCGGCGACCAGGGCGGCGGCGAGGTCCTCGTCGATGGCGATCTCGCCCAGGGGCGTGTCCCACGCACCGGCGGGGTAGACCTCCCCCATCCGCACCGTGCCGAAGTGGTCGGCGCCGAACAGGACGAACGTGTCGACGTCGCCCGCGGCGCAGAGCGCCTTGAACGTCAGGGCCGCCAGGGCGCCCGAGTAGGGCCACCCCGCGTGAGGCACGAGTCCGCCGTACAGGACATCTGGGATATCGTCAGGCACGGGCGCGGTGGCTAGCAGGTCCGCGGCGTCGGTGCGACACTGGTCGGGTGAAGACGCGTAGAAGCTGCCCGCACTGTAGGCTTGGCGTGTGGTCATGACAAGGTCCCTTTGAAAAGCCTTGGCCTGTGGCTATAGTTCATTGTATCATGCCCCAACACACGGGTGTCCAGAAAGAAGACGGTCAATGACTGATAACGAGAGTTCCGATATGCATGACGACGACGAGGTCTTTGAGGCAGAGGTTGTCGACGACGACGAGCACGCCGCCGACGAGGTCGTCGAAATCGACGAGGTCACTGACGAGGCCGGTGATGAGGCCGACGGTGATATGGCCGACCAGGCCGGTGACGAGACCGGCGACGAAGAGCATGCCGACGCGCTAGCCGCCCTTGCCGGCGGTGGACCCGCCGCAGGCGCCGACGCCCTGGAGGCGATGGCGACAGGAGACGACGCGCCGACCGATGCGATCGCTGCCGCCGAGGCGCGCGACGCGGGCGACGCGGGCGACGCGCTGGCCAGTCTTGCCGCCGGCGAGAGTCTCGGCGACGATCCGGGCGACGATCCGGCCGACGAGACGCCGGATGCGGAAGACCCGGCCGAGGCGTTCGCCTTTGCCGCCGACGAGCACATCCACGTGGACCCCGCGCGGATTCGCGAGGTCCGCAAGCAGCAGAATCGTCGTGCAGCGGCCGTGCACAGTACGTCGTTCAAGAAGACGATGATCCCGATGCTGCTGGTTGTCGGCGTGTTGCTGCTGGGCATCGGCGTGATTACCGGGGCGATGAAGGGCGACCCGAAGGCCGCCGGGGCCACCATCATGGACAAGTACGGCACGCCGATGATGGCGGCCTCCCTCGTTCTCGGGCTGGTCCTGATCGCCGGGGCCATCCTGTTCCATCAGGACGTCCGCCGGACCCAGGCACAGGAAGCCCAGGCGCGGGAGATGCGGGATCGCGAGTTGGCCCAGCCGGAGTCAGACGAGCCGTCCGAGTCGGACGAATAGACCCGCCGGGTCCGCGAGCACAAGAAGCCGCCAGATGAACCCGATTGAAGACATCCTCGACGACCTGAGGGCGGGGAAGATGATCGTCCTGGTCGACGACGCGTCCCGTGAGAACGAGGGCGACCTGGTCTGCGCCGCCGAACGGGTCACGCCGGAGATCATCAACTTCATGGCCCGGTATGCTCGCGGGCAGATCTGCCTGCCCATGACCAACGCCCGCGCCGACGCCCTGGGCCTGCCCCTCCAGGCCACCGCGAACACCTCGCAGTTCGGGACGGCCTTTACGGTATCGGTCGATGCGGCCGAAGGGGTCACCACGGGCATCTCCGCGGCGGACCGGGCCCGCACGGTGCAGGTCGCCTGCGCCGACGACTGCACGCCGGCCGACCTTGCCCGCCCGGGCCACATGCACCCGCTCCGCGCCCGCGAGGGCGGCTGCCTCGTCCGGGCCGGACAAACCGAGGGTGCCGTCGACCTGGCCCGGATCGCCGGACTCAAGCCCATGGGCGTGATCTGCGAGATCATGAACGAGGACGGCACGATGGCGCGGGCCGACGACCTGGAGGTCTTCTGCGCGACGCACGAGCTGAAGATGTGCTCGGTGGCCGACATCATCCGCCACCGCCTGCAGACCGAACACCTGATCGAGCGGGCCGTCGAGATAGACCTGCCGCTCGCTGCGGGTGAGTTTCACGTGATCGCCTACACCTCCGTGGTGGATCCCGAGCCGCACCTGGCGATGTGCCTTGGCGGCGTGGGCGCCCTGGACGACAACGGGCATCCCGTAGTCCACGACGAGCCGATCCTGGTGCGCGTCCACAGCGAGTGTCTTACCGGCGACGCCCTGGGCTCGCTGCGCTGCGACTGCGGTTCGCAACTCAGGACCGCCCTGGAGCAGGTGGCCGCCGCGGGTAAGGGCGTGGTGGTTTACGTGCGCCAGGAGGGCCGGGGCATCGGGCTGGTCAACAAGCTCCGGGCCTACAAACTGCAGATCGAGCACGGCATGGACACGGTCGAGGCCAACGTGCACCTGGGCTTCGAGGCCGACTGCCGCGACTACGGGATCGGCAACCAGATTCTCCGCGACCTGGGGCTGACCAAGCTCCGCCTGATGACGAACAATCCACGGAAGGTGTACGGCCTGGAGGGATACGGCCTGGAAATCGTCGAGCGCGTGCCGCTGGAAATCCCCGCCCACGACGACAACCGCCACTACCTCCGCACCAAACGCGACAAGCTCGGCCACATGCTTGACAATCTCTAGTGCGGGTCCATACTGGCGCATTGTCGAGGCGGATGTGCTAGTTTCTCTTTAGGCACGGATATGCAAGATGGGTGACGTGGTGAACATGGAGAAGGGCGGGAGTCCGTTCAGCCCGGGACGTCCGGTTCCCCCCGAGATGTTTGTCGGTCGCGACGCGCAGGTTGCGCGCATGCTGCGCTCTGTCTCACAGGTCGCCGCGGGCAAGCAGGAGAACCTGTTTGTTACTGGGGAATACGGAATCGGAAAGAGTTCTCTGGTCGCCTATGTGCGCCGTCTCGCGCAGGAGCAGCATGCCGTTGCGGGGTTTCACGTATTCCTCGGGGGTGTCACGACAGTAGAAGAGATGATGCGGTGTGTCGTTTCGCGGGTGATCCAGCAAGCACATCAAGGCAAGATGCTCGATAGGATCACGGACTTCATTGGCAAGTATGTCAAGGAAGTCGGGTTGTTTGGCGTGAAGCTGAACACTGAAGCCCTTCGGCGCGATTCGGCCGACATCTCCCACGAGTTCCTGCCCTTCCTGCGCGAACTCTGGGGAAGATTGCAGGGGGATCGTAGAGGCATAGCCCTGTTTCTGGATGACCTTAACGGCATAACGAAGTCTCCCGAGTTCGCCGCTCTGATCAAGAGCCTCGTCGACGAGATCGCCACCGGCCGGGCGGGGCTCCCCCTGCTGTTAACCCTTAGCGGCGTGCCGGAGCGAAGAACGGATATCCTTGCCAGCCAGCCCTCGGTGGAACGCATATTCGATATCGTTGAGTTGAGTCCTCTCAGCGATGAGGAAGTGGCGAGTTTCTTCGAGCGTGCTTTCGAATCGGCGAATACCGTTGTCGACAGTAGCGCCTTAGACCTGATGGTCCACTACTCCGGAGGTCTGCCGAAGCTGATGCACGAACTGGGAGACGCCGTGTTCTGGAAGGACACGGACAACGATGTGAGACCCCATGACGTGCTGGGTGGCGTTGTAGAGGCGGCCAATATCGTTGGGCGGAAGTACTTCGAGCCGGTTCGCCAGGCCCTGCGCAGCAGCGACTACCTGTCCATTCTAACCAAGCTCGGTAGCCTGGAACTCGATCTGACGTTCAGGAAGAAGGATCTGGCCAAGGGGCTTAACGAGTCGGAGCGCAAGAAGCTCAACAACTTCCTCCAGCGCATGAAGAAGCTCAACGCTCTGCATTCCGGTGAGATAAGGGGTCAATACGCATTCCCCAATCGCTTGATTCAGATATACCTCCTGATGGAATCAAGCCGGACATCAACCCGGAAGTAAGCGTTGGTCCGGTCACTCCTGACGCAAGTCACCGACAGGCCAGGTCTGCATCGCCGCGCCTGGCGAAATCCGCAATCCGCATTCCGCAATCGATCTACGTCCACCAGTCGTGCCAGTCGTCGCTCAGGTCGTAGGCGGTCTTGTGGGCGAGCATGGTCTTGTCGCACTCGCAGGTGCGTTCGACGGCGTCGGTGGCGGAGGCGACTTTGGATGCAATGTGGCCCATCGCCCCGACGGTGCCGGCCAGACGGTCCCCGTCAGACTGGGCGGTCAGCCCGCCGAACAGTCCGCCCGGGACGAACGGGCGGTGGCGGCTGCCCGTTTCGGCGTAGTTGACGATGTAGCAGAGGGCGACGTAGCACATCTCCAGTTCGCGGGCGAGAAAGACTTCCGGTGCGAAGGCGTGGGTGACGATCTCGGCCCCGATCGTGCTGAGCATTCGGACCTCGGCGGGCGTTTCGAGGCGTGGCCCCTGTCGGACGGCCGCCGTGCCCGCACCGTGATAGACGATCTTCATATCGTGGAGCACCTCGCCGCACAGACGTCTCAGTGAGGGACAGAACACCGGGAACTGTCGAAGGAACCCCAGGGGCAACTCGTCGAAAAACGTGTTGGCACGCTGCGTGGTCTGGTCGATCAGGTCGTTCAGGATCACCAGGTCGCCAACGGCCATGTTGTGCGTGATGGCCCCGCCGGGGCCCCAGCCGAGCACATGATGGACGCCCAGATCGCGCAAGGCATAGATGTTCGCACGGGTGTTGACCTTCACGGGGGCGGTCTTCACGCCGGCCGGGCCGTAGCGGCACATCAGGTAGTAGCTCGTCTGGCCCTCGCTGACCAGGAACAGCTCGCCGCTGTCGCCGAACGGCGTGGTGCGCGAGCCGAGGTTCTCGCCCGCAATGCGCCCGGCGGCCCACTGGCGATGAATCTCTTCGCCCGCGATACAGGCAAGGGACGTTGGCATGTGAAGAATCCTTTCCTCGTCGAACGGCATTGCGAATCCGGTCACGGCCCGAAGCGACGTGCTGCCGGCCATTATGTCGACGCGGAAAGACGATTGCAAGAGGGGCGTGATACGGCGCCGAAAGTAGCGGGGCAGCGGGTAGGGCGTGCAACTTGTTTGCACGCGGAACGCATGGACTGTCCGCCCCGCGTGCAACGAGTTGCACGCCCTACGAGAGGGGAATCAGAACTCGTAGCGGGCGGCGCCGGTCAGGTCGACGGCGTAGAACTGGCCCGGCATGAGGCGGATCTTGTTCAGCGCGCCTTTGAAGCGGGCGCGGATTTCGCGTTCCACGCCCCCGGTCAGGAGCATCTGGAGCTGGTATCGATGGGCCGCCGAGTCCACCAGGACCGTCAGGACGCCGCGGTTGAAGCTCTCCAAGGCGGTGTGGTCGCGAATGGACCGGGGCAGGACCTCGTCCCAGATGGCTCCCAGGTCGCCCAGTTGGCGGACGCGCTTGGCCAGGACGCGCTTCATCAGCATCGTCAGGGGCTGGGCCACCGGGGCGTAGCGATCGTCGAACTGGCGCTGTTGCCAAATCGTTCGCAGTGTCGTGTCATCCATGACCGTGTCTCGGTCCGAGTCCGTTTCGTTGCGCGGGCCTCGATCTTCGGGAGCCTACCACGTGCATCGCCGGAATCAACCGGAAAACTTCAGCGAAAATCAGTTTTTTTCTCGCGCGTGTTTCGGCGGCCGCCCGAACGGCGCCGCGCCGGTCTGCCCGGGGTGATTACGTCAGGTCGACGGGCATCAGTACGTAGAGGAAATCGCTTCCCGCCTTCATCATCGCGGGCTTGTTCGCGGCGTTCATCTCGATGGCAATCTCGTCGGTGTCGACGACGCGAAGGGCATCGAGCAGGAACGCCGGGTTAAACGCGATGCTCATCGCCTCGCCGTCGAAGGCCACCGGACACGTCACTTCGGCCTCGCCGGTTTCCGGGGCGCGGCTGGTCAGCGTGGCCGTGCCTCCGTCGAAGCTCAGGCGCACGCCGCGGCTGTCCTCGTTGGTCAGCAGGGCCGCCTGGCGGACGCGGTGCTCGAACTCGGTGGTGTTGATCGTCGCGCGGCGCCCGCAGTCCTTGGGAATCACGTCCTCATACTTCGGGAAGTTGCCCTGCACCAGCGAACTGACCAGCACGGCGCGGGCGGACTGGACCATGATCTGCGTCTCGGCGACCTTGACGCGGAGCACCTCGTCGCCGGCCCCGCAGACCCGCGTGATCAGCCCCATCAGCTTGGCCGGCACGATCGCGGTCACGTCGCGCGCCGCGGCGGTCTTCAGCGAGCCCTTGGCCTGGGCCAGGCGATGCCCGTCCGTGGCGACCAGTTGCAGTTTCTTGCCCGTCGCCTCCCACAACACGCCGGAGATGGCGTAATGGCTGTGGGCCTTGGCGGTGGCGAACAGCGTGCGGGCGATCATCTGCGACAGCGCGGCGGCGGGCATCTCGAAGTCCGCGTCCTCGCCGAACTCGCCCACCGGCGGGTACTCGCCCGGATCGAAACTGTAGATCTTAAAGTGGCTGCCCGCCCCGCGAACGTGGGCGGCGTCCTTCTCGGTCTCTATCGTCAGGCTCTCGGCCCCGGATTCGCGAACGATCCCCGTCAGTCGGGCCGCCGGAATCAGCGCCTCGCCCTCTTCCTCGATCTGGACGGCCGTCAGAGTGTAGCGGCAGCCCGCCTCGAGGTCCGTCGCCAGCAGTGTCAGCGTCTTGTCCTTGGCGACCAGCTTGATGCATTGCAGCACGGGCTTGGGCGTTCGGGTCGCGATGATGCTGCCCGCGACCGTCAGCGCCTCTTGCAGGGCGGCCGTCTGTGCAATCACCTTCATGATCTGATCCTTTCTCACATGCCCGCCCTATGCGGGCCATCGTCCGTGAAGAGTATCTTATACGCACCGCCGTCGCCCCATGCAAGGGCTTGAGCGCCATTTCTCCCTCGGGGGGGGCAGATTTGACACCGCGGGGCGGCCGGGACATAATCTCGCCGTGACAGTCCCAACGTAAGGATGGTGAAATGAGTCAACCGCCTGTGGCAATGGTAACCGGCGCGGGGCGAGGCATCGGGGCCGCGATTGCAGTCGAACTGGCCCGCCAAGGACATGACCTCGCCGTCCTGGACGTGATCGACGCGGGACAGACGGTTGCGGCGATCGAGGAAGCCGGCAGTCGGGCCCTTGCGCTAACCGCTGACGTGACCAGCGCATCGGACCGCGCCGAGGCGCTGGCCGCAGCCGAGGCCCAACTGGGCCGACTCGACGTGCTGGTCAACAACGCCGGCGTGGCGCCCAACGTGCGGGCGGACATCCTCGACGCCGGCGAGGACAGCTACGATCGCGTGATGGGCATCAATCTCAAGGGCCCGTACTTCCTGACCCAGGCGGCCGCCCGGTGGATGATCCGGCAACGCCAGCAGGATGCCGAAAAGTGGATGTGCATCGTCAACATCTCGTCGATCAGCGCCTACACGGCCAGCCCTTCGCGAGGGGAGTACTGCCTGTCCAAGGCAGGGGTGTCGATGGCGAGCAAGCTGTGGGCGGCAAGGCTGGCCGAGTTCGGCATCGGCGTGTACGAGATCCGTCCCGGCGTGATCGCCACCGACATGACCGCCGCGGTCAAGGACAAGTACGACACGCTCATCGCCGACGGCCTGACGCCGATCAGGCGTTGGGGCAAACCCGAAGACATCGCCACCGCCGTCGCCGCCTGCGCCCGAGGCGATCTGAAGTTCTCGACGGCGCAAGTCATCGATGTCGACGGCGGATTTCATCTGCGAACCTTGTGATTCTCGTAGATTACGTCTTCCCGCGCCGCACGGGACGTTTAGCGGCGGGGCAACGCCCCGCGCTCGTCGTTCGACAGCGCAGGATGGCGCCGGCGAACAAGACAATTGAAGATCGAGAATTGAAAACAGGATCCCATCGATGCAACGTGACACGCTGATGATAGACGGACTTGAGATCCCGGTGACCCGTGTGAATACCGTTATCGTGGGCGCCGGCGCCGCGGGGATGAACTGTGCGACGCAACTGGTGAACTTCTGGCGGGCGCGGGGGGTGGCGGATCCGCAGGAGAAGGTCGTTGTCGTCACGGGCGGCCTGCCGCTGGGCGCCTCGCGGATGAGCGGGTCGGACAAGCAGACGTACTACAAGATGGGCACGAGTCCGCGCGTGCCCGACACGGCGGCTGAGTTTGCAGAGGCCCTGACCGCCTTCGGATGCTGCAACGGCGACAACGCGCTGATCGAGGGCATCTGCTCGCTGCGGGGGTTTTACAACCTCGTCGACGCCGGCGTGCCGTTCCCGCACGATCCGACCGGGGCGTTCATCGGTTACAAGACCGACCACGATCCGTACGAACGTGCAACGTCGGCCGGGCCCAAGACGTCGAAGTTCATGAGCGAGTGCCTCCAGGCCCGCCTCCAGCGGGACGGCGTGACGATCGTCGACAAGCATCCCGTACTCAGGCTGATTACGACGGGGCATGGTGACGGACGGCGGATCGTCGCGGCGCTCTGCGCGGACATGGCCCGGGCGACCGAGGACGATCCGGGGCTGGCGCTGTTCGTGGCCGAAAACTGGGTCCTCGCCGCCGGCGGCCCGGGCGAGATTTACCAGACCACCGTCTACCCGCGAGGCCAGTACGGTCTGCACGGTGCGGCCCTGCTGGCCGGGCTCGATGCCTGCAACCTCACCGAGAGCCAGTTCGGCCTGGCCAGCATCTCCTTCCGCTGGAACGTCTCGGGCACGTACATGCAGGTGGTCCCCCGGATCTACTCCACCGACGCCGACGGCGGCGACGAGCGTGAGTTCCTGACCGAATACTTCGACGACATGCCCGCCCTCGCGACGAACATCTTCCTGAAGGGTTACCAGTGGCCCTTCGACGCCCAGCGGATCACGGGGCACCAGTCGTCGCTGATCGACATGGCCGTCCACGTCGAGACGGTGGTTCGCGGGCGGCGGGTATGGATGGACTTCCAGGCCAATCCCGTCGGGGCTGACCGGTGGGACGCATTCGACATCGACGCCCTGGGCGACGAGGCCCTGGACTACCTCCGCAAGACCGGTGCGACCCAGGCGACGCCCATCGAGCGGCTGGTGCACATGAATCAGCCCGCCATCGACATCTACGCCGAAAACGGCATCGACCTGCACGCCGAGCCGCTGGAGATCGCGGTGTGCGCGCAACATATGAACGGCGGATTCGCGGTCGACGCGTGGTGGCAGAGCACGGTGGAAGGAACGTTTGTGATCGGCGAGATGGCGGGCACGCACGGGGTCAAACGCCCGGGTGGATCGGCGCTGAACGCGGGGCAGGTCGGCGCGATGCGGGCGGCGGAATACATAGCCCACGTTCGTCCCGACGGCGAGGCGCTGGAACCGGCGGGGGAGGTCCTGGACGCGATCAGTGCGGCGATTGGCGAGGTCCGCGACGTGCTTTCTCGCGGGGCCGACGCCGCCGAAACGCCCGCCGAGGCCATCGAGCAGATCGGGCGACGCATGACGGCTTGCGGGGCTCACCTCCGCAGCGACGCCGGGGCGGCGAGCGCCCTGGCCGACGCGCTGGACCAGTATAGACGGATATCAGCCGACGGCCTGAAGGTCGACTCGGCCCGTCAACTGTCAGCCGCCGTGCGGACCCGGCAGCAGTGTCTGACCCACGTCGCCATCCTCCGCGCGATCTGCGCGATGTTCGAGCGCGGCGTGGGCAGCAGGGGCAGTCACTGCATCCTGGCCGACGACGGGGTGGAGATGCACCCGGCGCTTGTAGACCCAGCCTCCGGCTCGCCTTACCGTTTCCGGCCGGAGAACGAGGCCCTTCGCGATGAGATTCTGACCGTCCGCCACGATGCGGCCGCGCCCGACTTGTTCGACGTTCGCTGCGACGCGCCCCGCCCCGTACCCGATCGCCAGGTCGCCTTCGAACCCGCCTGGGCCGAGTTTCGTGAAGGGCGGATATTCGAGACGTGACGAAGCCCGACCATTTTTCCCTTCACTCCGGGGACGCAGGCCGTATCGTATATTACCTCATGGACGAGTGTTGCCCGGCGCGGGGTCGGGCGGCCGGGATGGCAGGACCAGATGAAAGGTAAGGACATGAAGACAACGGCGTTGACGTTGGTGGTGGCAGCCCTGGCACTGATGGTCGTCGGGTGCGAGCAGCGCGGGACGGACTTTACGATCATCTCGACGAGAAACGTCGACCTGTCACGCGCGGGAACGTTCAAGAGAGGTCCCGTGCGCGTTCGCGGCGATGACCAGATTCCGATCTTCATCTTCAAGTTCAGGCAGGATCACGACCTGGAGGTCGCCATAGACGAGGCCCTGGACAAGACGCCCGGCTCGGTCGCGTTGGCTGACGGCGTGATCAAGAGGCGGCAATGGTGGTTCATCTTCGGCGAGGACACGCTGATTATCGAAGGGACGCCGCTGATCGATCCTCAGGTGATGGACGCGCCGGACACGTTCGAGTAGTTCGCAGGCGATCGCGCAGACAGCGCGTCACTTTTTTACGCTTAGCGGTCGGGCAACGCCCGACGTTCGCCGGTATTCGCCACCGAACCATGAACGCGGGGCGTTGCCCCGCCGCTAAACAGACCAAACCAAACAGCAGGGCGTGCACCGCAACACGTTGCGCGCCCCGCGTGTTTACGCGTCGTTCTGTTTTGCTTCGATCTGCGCCAGTTCCTTCTCGAGGCCCTCGATCAGCGCGAGGAACTCCTGGCGGTTGGCTTCGCTCAGCGACGCCAGGGCGCGGTGGGCCTCGAGGACCTGTACGTGACTTCGCAGGGCGGTCTGGCCGGCGGTCTGCAGGGGGGCCATCGCGCCGGGCAGGGGCGCCGCGTCGGGGGTGACCGCGTCGATGACGCGGGACATTCCGAGTTCCTCGAACAGCGCCCCCACCCCAGGCAGGACGCCCTGGATCCGCACCGTCACGTCGTAGTCAGTCCCGTGGTCCACCACGTCCTGGATCGTGCCCAGGAACGTGCTGTCCAGATGCGTGCACAGGGTCAGGTCCAGCGTCAGGTCCCTTCCGGCCGCCATGCCGGTCTCGCACGTATCGTGGAAGGCCGCGCAGTGTGTCCAGCCGGCCTGCCCGGAGACGCTCACCACATCGCCCCGGCCCGACGTGCCGATCAGGACTTCGGCCTTCGGGGTCGAGACGACGGCCTGCCCTGCCGGCAGGGGCTCGGGCTGGCCGTTGTCGAGGCATGACTCGTCGTCGGACGCCGAGAGCATCAGCAGGGTGATGTCGTCTTCCTGGTCGCCCCCGCCGCGCCGCCGCTGGGCGTCGTCCAGCAGATCGTGCAGGAATCGCTGTCCCCCGCCGGTCGCGCCGGCCAGGCGGCGAGCAATTGCCTCGCTGGTCAGGGCGCTGTCGATCCGGGGGGCGTGGCAGAGCCCGTCGGTGTACATCAGCAGGCGGTCGCCGGCGCTAAAGGGCAGGCGTTTCTGTGCGAAGCGGGCCTCGTCGGTCAGCCCCAGGGCCGGACCGGTGTGGTAGATCATCTCCGTCGTGCCGTCGGCGCGGCAGAGGACAAGCGGCGGATGACCGGCCGACGCGACGACAATCTCGCCGGCGCGGATGTCCAGGAGGCCGTAGGCGGCCGTGACGAACAGGCCCGGCGCGGAACACTCGTCTCGCAGCGCGGTGTTCAGCATGGCCAGTGCGTCGGCCGGCGCGTTGGCGCGGTAGTCGTGGTCCATCATGGCCAGGCGATGCTTGAACAGGACCGAGAGCATCGCCGCGCTGACGCCATGCCCGGCCGCGTCGGCAACGTAGGCGGCTACCGTGCCGGCCCCCGTGCCGATGACCGCAACGTCGTACAGATCGCCTCCGACGTTCAGGCTGGGGCGGTAGACCGCGTCGACGGCCAGTCCGTTCACCGCGGGGGCCCGACGAGGCAGCAGGGCCCGTTGGATCAGTTCGGCCCGCCGCAGGTCGGATTCGATGACCCCCGCCTGGTCGCAGAGGATTCGGCAAGCCTCCTTCAGGCGCGCCACCTGCCGGCGCAGACGCACGTTGCCCTCCTCGATGCTCTCGTGCAGCCGCTTCTGCTCGGCGGCCAGGCGCTGACTGTGAAGGGCGTTGCGAACGGAGATCAGCAGCGGGTTCATCGTCAGCAGCGGCTTGGTGATGAAGTCGAAGGCCCCCAGTTGCACCGCGCGGACGGCGTCGTCGAACGTCCCGTGACCGGTCAGGATGATCCACGCCAGGTCCGGGGCGTGGGAATGGCCCCACTGCATCAACTCGAGTCCCGTCAGGGCGGGCATGCTCAGGTCGGTGACCACCAGGTCCAGGGGCGCCGACTCGATGATCGCCTTGGCCTCCGCCCCGTTGGCGGCCTCGAAGACCTCGTAGTCCGCGGCGCGTTCGAGTACCGTCACCAGCAGTTCGCGCACGGCATGGTCGTCATCGACGACGAGGATCCTGGGCGCCGCGGCTCCCGCGTCCTGTTCGGTTGGTTCCATCAATGCACTCCACCGCGTGCCAGAGGGCCTGCGTCGGCGTATCACCGTTCCGCACGCCGCCTGACCCGCGTCATGATACGTCCGGGCTCCGGGCCGATCAACACTCGCGCGACAATCGACGGGTGGCACGTTCAAGCGAAGCTTGTGGGTGCTTCTTGTGACGGAACACGCCCTGTTGTTCAGGACGGCTCGTGCTCCCGCACCCACAAACTCCGTCCCTCCGGGACTCCGTTTGAAGGTGCCACCCGCCGGTTGCTTCGGCACGTATCGCATGCTATGATCCCCGCGTCAGACCCTATCGGCGGACAGGTCCCCCAGGTGCCCTCATGACCAGCGACAAGTTGTTCGAGCTTTACGACCGCATGCTCGGGGACGTACATCTGCCCACCGTCCTGCGCGACGTAGCCGACGTGCTCTGTCACGACCTCTCGGCCGAGCGGGCGTCGGTGTACCTTGTTGACGCGGCCACCCAGGAGCTGGAATCGGTGGCCGTGGTGGGCAACGTGGCGCGAACCATTCGCGTGCCGATCAAGGAGACCTCGCTGGCCGGCCACTGCGCCGTCACGGGGCAGGCCTTCCTCGTGCCCGACGCCTACGGCGACCTGAGCACGATCGATCCCAAGCTGACCTTCGACCGCTCGTGGGACAAGGTCAACAACTTCCGCACGCGCGACGTGATGTGCGCCGCCGCGACGTTCAAGGGCAAGCTCATGGGCGTCGCGCAGGTGATCAACAGTCGCGAGCGTCCCTTCAGCCCCGACGACCTCGACCAGCTCCGGACCACGGCCAGGCTGATCGGCTATGCCCTCTACCATGCCTGCCTCTACAACGACCTGGCCACCATGAAGCAACTGGACAAGGACAAGGCCCAGTTCATGCGGGTGATGGTCCACGAACTCAAGAGCCCCGTCGCGGGGGCCAAGATGCTCATGAGCCTGCTGACCGGCCAGACCTTCGAGAATCCCCAACTCGACGCCCTGCCCCAGCGCATCAGCGACCGCCTGGACCAGATGGGCGAGCTGATCAGCGACATTCTCGTGCTGGCCAAGGTCAAGAGCGGCGAGCCGCTGGGCGAGGTCGCCGTTGTGGACCTTGCCGCCCGGACCGCCGCCGCCTGCGACGACTACCGCGCCCAGGCCGACGCCAAGGGCCTGGCAATGGCCGTCGACCTGCCCAGCGCGCCCGTGCCGGTGCGGATCGACGTCCAGGGCTGCACCCTCGTCCTGTCGAACCTCGTGTCCAACGCGATCAAGTACACGCCCGCCGGGCGGGTGGGGGTGGCGCTGGCCGCCGTCGACGGCTCGGCCGTCCTGAGCGTGACCGACAGCGGGATCGGCATTCCGGAAAAGGACGTGCCCAAGCTCTTCACCGAGTTCTTCCGCGCCTCGAACGCCAAGCGCAGCGATATCAAGGGCAGTGGCGTGGGGCTCTCGGGAGTCAAGAGTATCGTCGAGCGGTTCGGGGGCAAGTTGTGGCTGACGACCGCCGAGGGCGCCGGCTCGACCTTCACCGTCCGCCTGCCCCTGTGCGACGCCTGAGACCCACGGCACCCGCTGACGCTTCGCGCGGACTGACCGATGCAGGAAGTCGACGATCGCCAATCTGTCAGCACACTGCCTGGTCGAGCGTCAGGTGAGCGTGGTCGGCTGTGAAGTGCAGCTTGAGGGTCCCCGCGCTGACCGTGACGTTGCCCTGGCGGTCGGTTCGAACGCGCGCCGGGGCCCCGATCGCCTCGCGGGAGAAGATCGACGCCACGTACGCCTTGCCCATCACGCCGGCTGACAGGGTCATCACGTTGTCGCTCTCACCGTTGCGGAAGGCGTAGCTGTCGGTGTTCAGGACGGACTTGACGGTGGCGGCCAGTGCGAACTCGATCGCTGCGGCCCGCCCGATGATGCGTCCGGTCCTGGGCTTGGGGCCCGTTTCGACCTGCCCCGCGGTGTGCCAGTACACGTTGACCATCTCGGGTACGGCGTTCGTGATCTCGTCCAGGACCACGAGCACCTTGCCTTCGGCGCCCTTGCGGTCCAGGAGCATCACCACGTGACGGATGAACTGGACCGTCTCGCCCAGCGCGCCGCGAGCGTCGCAGACGATCCAGCGGTAGGTCTTGCCCGCCTGGGCTTCGGCGATCAGGCCCTGGGCGTCCAGTTGGTGGTCGGCGTCGGCGACCACGACGGTGTTATGGGCGCGGGCCTGGACCTCGTAGAACTCGCGGTGGGCATCGCTGGGCCATCCGCCGTTGCGAACGTGCGCCCCCGCGTCGGTCAGCAGCATCTCGCCGTCGACCTGCAGACGGATCGCGTTCATGTCGCGCTGGGACCGGTAGGCCGACAGGTCGCCGGTCTTGGCCGCCACGTAGAACCCCGGGCGGGGCCAACTGTCCGCGGCGGCCGCCCAGCCGATCTCGTTGAAGACCTTCACCGGCGCCAGCGAGATGGTGCGCGGCGTGCGGACGTCGGCGGGGCGAAACAGCAGGGCCAGCCCTGCCTGCGACCAGCCGGTGGTCGTCGCGTCGTGGTTCAGTGCATACGTGTCCAGCCACCACGCCACGTCCTTCATGCCGTAGTGCTTGACCAGGTTGTACAGCGCGCCGTACAGCGGCATGACGCTGTTGTCGCCGAACCCCGCGGCGTGACCGTTGGGCGTGAAATAGATCGGGAACAGCCCCGTCACGTCCATGCCGCGCTCGTGGAAGATCCGCTGGTCGTCAACGAGCCTGCTGGCCGCCTCGCCCAGCAGCAGGACGTACCGCATCGCACCGCCCCAGGCCGCGGCGCCCTCGTCCCAGCCGCCTTCGCGACCGAGGGCGTTGAAGAAGTTCCGCAGGGCCTGGCGCGCGTTGAGGAAGACCTCTTCGGCCAGCGGCTCCTCGTCGCCCAGCGCCAACCCCGCAACCGCACAGCCGCAGTTGACGATCGGGTTCCAACTGTGATAGCACCCCAGCCACCAGGCGTTGTCCTTGACGGCCTGGTGATACGGCTCGATGGCCTTGTGGCGAATCGCCTGGAGGATCCGCATGCGATCGACCTTCGTCAGGTCCTCCCACAACCAGTCCAGCCCCACCGCCGCCGCCACCGCCGCCTCGGCCGTGCACAGGTCCGCCGCGAGCTGGTCGTGACACGGGTCCACCCACGTGCTCCAACCGGCCAGGGACTTCAGTTCCTCGGTGGCGCGGCTGCGATAGGCGTCGTTCGGCTCGACGTGGTGGGCGATCAGCAGGTCGATGATCCGCCCCTGGACGGTCTTGGCCGCCCCCACCGCCGCCGCCCGCAGGCCCTTGCTCCACAAGCTCTGCCACTGCGTCTCAGCCACCGGGGGCGATTCGAGAATCAGCGAACATCGCTTGCGCAGGGCGTCGAAAATCCGGTCAAACGGCTTGATGTCGATCTTCTCTCGAAGGGCCCGAAGTTCGTCACGTGTTGCCAGTATCCCGCGTCTCATGGGTAACGTCCTCGCCGGCCGGCAAAAACCACGCCAGCCATACCAACAACCCTAGCCCCCCCGCCGCGCGATTGCAAGAGGAAGGTCGAAGGTCGTCCGGTCGCGGACAGGGCAAGGTCGGGTGCCGTGGGCTGCGGAGCGAAGCGGAGCAACC
Source organism: uncultured Planctomycetaceae bacterium (assembly GCA_964625865.1). GTDB lineage: Bacteria > Planctomycetota > Phycisphaerae > SM23-33 > SM23-33 > CAZVEV01. The sequence continues at coordinate 28,505 of CAZVEV010000050.1, forward strand.
ACGTCTTGGCGCGCAGAACGGGGTT
>CAZVEV010000051.1:0-11008 GCA_964625865.1 uncultured Planctomycetaceae bacterium
CGTCGTGTCCAACGCGCAACCGGTGGTTGCTCCGCTGCGCTGCGCGGCCCACGGCACCCGTTTTCACGCGTCGGCTCCGGGCTGTTCGGACAGGAAGGCTTCGACGGACATCTCCTGCTGGTCGCCGGCGTCGAGATCCTTTATCGACAGGCCGTCGGGGCGGACGATGACGGCGCGGCGGGCGCCGCAGCGGTTGGCGGCCTTCAGTTGCTTGCCCACGTTTTGGCGCTTGAAACTGTACTCGGCCGACAGGCCCCGCCCCCGCAGCGTGCCGACGAGTTTCAGCACGTCGCCCAGCATGCCGTCTTCGCCGTCGATGACGAACAGGTCCACCCGCCGGGCCAGCACGTCGGCGGGAACCTTGCCCTTCTCGTCCAGCAGAATGCCCAACACCACGTCGCCCATGCCGAATCCGGTCGCCCCCACCTTGGGCCCGCCGAGGACCTGGAGCAGGTTGTCATACCGCCCGCCGCCGGCGACTGCTCGCAGGTCGGCACCGGCGTCGAAGATCTCGTAGACGATGCCGGTATAGTACGCCAGCCCGCGGACGATGCGCAGGTCCAGGCGGCAGTACTCGCCGGCGCCCATCTCCGTCAGCATCGACATCAGGTCGCGGAGGTCGGCCAGGTCGTCGGCCGCGGGGTCCAGGTCCCCCACCGCTGCCGCGGCCTGGTCGAGGTCCGTCGCGTCCTGGAAGCGTTCGACGGCGGCGACCTGCTCGTCGCTGAGCCCGGCGGCGGCGGCGAGTGTGCGGAACTCCTCGTCGGAGATCTTCGGTCGCTTGTCGAGTACGGGCAGGACGGCATCGAGCGACGTCTCCGGCACGCCGGCGGCGCGGAGGACGGCGGTGGTCAGGGCCCGCGAGCCGATCCGCACGGTCACGTCCCGGCCGCTCAGTCCGACCTCGCGGAGGAAGTCGGCGGCGGTGAAGATGCACTCGGCGTCGGCGAGCACGCTGTCGGAACCGATCACGTCGACGTTCCACTGGAAGAACTCGCGCAGGCGGCCGCGCTGGGGGTTCTCGGCGCGGCACAGCCGGGGCACGGAAAACCACTTGATCGGACGCGGCAGGGCGTTGATCTTCGCGTTGACCATGCGGGCAAGCGCGGGGGTGATCTCCGGGCGGATCGCCAGCGACCGCCCGCCGCGGTCGGTGAAGTTGAACAGTTGGGAGGCGATCTCCTCGCCGCTCTTGATCGTGAACAGGTCGAGATACTCGAAGATAGGCGAGTCGTACTCCTCGAACCCGTTCCGCAGCGAGACGCGCCGCCACGCGTCGACGATCCAGTTTCGCAGGCGCATCGGCTCGGGGTAGAAATCACGTGTTCCTTTAACGGGTATGATCTTCATTGCAGGCGTCAGGGGCTATTCCCAGCCCATGCCTTTCTTGCTCATCTTGCCGAGTTTAGCAGTCCTTTTCTTCTTCTGCCCCCAGGCCTTGGCCCGGGCCCGGTTGAAGGCCTTCTTGCCAAGGGTCTTGCGGGCGTAGGTCTCAAGCTCTTCCGGCGTGTGGAAATGCTCCTCGTAGCCGTAGTCTCCGCCGGTATGGTCGCAACTGGCCGTCGCGTACTTCCGGCAAATCGTGGGCCGAGTCTCGTAGGCCTCGCACTGGCCCGCGTCGCCGAGGTGCTTGCACCGGTTGGCGATGGAGATAAACCAGTCGCCATCGTCAACGTGTACGGTCACGTCGTGATGCATCAGGAACCATCGCACGTCCTCGAACTCGTCATAGTCCGTCGGTTCGTCGATCTCGAAACAGAAGTACTTGCAGCACTTTGCGCCGCATTCCACACAGGTCATGCTCATCGTATCACAACTCTCCGTCCAGCGGTCCGCCGGCCCCGCCGCCGTCGCGAAGCCTTTGCATCGCGCGATTATACGTCATTGCTCCCGAGAATCCAGCCCCGCGCGAGGCGGCGACGCATTGTCCGCAGACCAGGGCCCGTCAACCGCGCCGAAAAAAAAAGAGACGCGACGGCCAGAAACACCCTTGACTCGCCGGCGTGCCGGCCAGTATTATGATTGTGCTCAAAGTCACCGCGCGCGTCGTGCGGCGGCTAACAACGTGAACAAGGAGATGCAGAATGGCTCGCTTCTGCACACCCGATGGCGACCTGCTCGGTCATGGCAGTATCCCCATACGGACGCGTCGCGCGCCGCATACTCCCGAACCGCAGCCCGGAGAGGCTTCGGTGAAATCAAGGATAGGAAGGACATATCATGAAGAATGTCTCTGCGCGACCTGTCGGCCAGCTCGGGGCGGCGGCCCTGGTGTTCTGTGTGGCCTGCGGGCCGATACACGCTGACTCCATCGGTCTGGTGTACCTGGCCGGAGTGTGGGACGATGATTCGGTCCATGGTCTGACCGCAGGTCTTGCTGACATTGGCGCATACCCCGCGGGGGCCTCCAAACCCAATGCGCTGACGACCAACGGGACGGAAGTCTGGTCCGGGCACGCCTCGACGCATGAGGTGATCATCTACAACTCCGTCGGACAGGAGATCGGGCGGTGGGAGGACCCGGCGATGGCGCACCTGCAGGGGATGGCGATCATCTCGCCGACGGAGTTGGCCATCGCCACCGACAGGGATATCAGTCTGTACGATCCGTACAGCGGGGCGTTTGTGCGCACGATCCCGGTGCCCAACCTGGGCGTCTACACCGAAGGTCTCGCCTGGGACGGCGAGGTTCTGTGGCGTCTCGCGTTGCACCAGATTATCGCCACCAACATCACCGATGGCTCGACGGTCGCGGCCATCAACAACCCCGCGCTGTGGCTTGCGGGGCAACCGGGCAGGGGCCTGGCCTCCAACGCACCGGGCCAGCTCACCATCGCCGGCGAGACCGGTGACTGGTGGGTCGTCGAGACCACCACCGGCAAAGTGATTATCAGCGGCAGCAGCGCGCCGAGCACCTACGCGCTGGATGTCGTCGTCGAGTCGATTGCCATCCCCGAGCCGATAACCGCGAGCGTGCTGCTGGCCGGCTTCCTGCCTCTCCTGCTGGTCCGCAGACGCCACCGAAGGTGACCCGCACGGGGCGGGACTTGGCCCCCCGCCGCGGGGTCGGTACACTAGGGGGACCATGAAGATTCCATCCTCAACCGTGCGCGCGGTGCTGGCGATGACTGCCGTCGCGCTGATCCCCTTTACCGCATGCCCCGCCGCCGACAGTCCCCAGTGGGGCCAGGCCGACTCGCGGAACATGGTCTCGGCCGAGAAGAATCTGCCCGCCACGTTCGATGCGGGCACGACCGACGACGAGGGGCAGATAGATCCGAAGACCACTCGGTCCGTGCGCTGGACGGCGCGCCTGGGCTCGATCACGTACGCCAGTCCCGTCATCGCCGGCGGGAAGGTCTTCATCGGCACGAACAACGGGGCGCCCCGCGACGACCGCCACCAGGGCGACCGCGGCGTGCTGTTGTGCCTTGATGAGACCGGGCGGTTTCTCTGGCAACTGGTGGTACCCAAGTACGTCAAGGTCCGGTGGGCGGACTGGCACTACACGGGTATCTCCTCGTCGCCCAGCGTGGTGGGCGATCGCCTCTACGTCATGACGCACCGGGGCGAAGTGCTCTGCCTGGACGTCAACGGCCTGGCAGACGGGAACGCCGGCCCGTACACCGACGAGGGGGCGCACATGGTCGCCCGCGGGCGAAAGCCGCTCAAGCCCCGCGCGACGGACGCGGATATCGTGTGGGTCTACGACATGACCGCCGAGGTCGGCGTCGTGCCCCACAACGCGACGAACTGCTCGATCCTCGTTCGGGGCGACCTGCTGTACGTCTGCACGAGCAACGGCGTGAGTTGGCGCCACAGCGACGTGCCCAACCCCGCCGCGCCCAGCCTGATCGTGCTGAACCGCAAGACGGGCAAGCTGGTGGCCCGCGACAACGCGAACATCGGCCCGAGGATATTCCACGGGCAGTGGTCGTCACCGGCGTTCGGGCGGGTCGGCGGGAAGGGGCTGGTCTTCTTCGGCGGCGGCGACGGCGTGTGTTACGCTTTCGAGGCCGCAACCCGCACCACGCCGTCGAAGTCCGCCCTGCTGACGACCGCCTGGTCGTTTGCCTGCGACACCAAGGGTAGATTGAACCCCGCCGCCCGGGCCGGCCAGTCCCCTGCCGACCCCAACGGTCCGAGCACCATCATCGCCATGCCCGTCTTCCATGGCGGTCGCGTGTACGTCGTCGCCGGCGGGGACCCGTGGCACGGCAAACGCAGCGGCGGGCTCTATTGCATCAAAGCCGACGGCGCGGGTGACATCTCGGCCTCCGGGCGATTGTGGTCCTACACCGACCTGGGGCAGTCGTGTTCGACCCCCGCAGTGGCCGACGGACTGGTCTACACCGCCTCGTACGACGGACGGGTCCACTGCCTCGACGCGGTAACCGGCAAGGGCCAGTGGGTCCACGACACCGGAGGGCGGATCACCGGTTCGCCCCTGCTGGCCGACGGGAAACTCTACGTCGCCACCGACCGTCGCGCTCTCCACGTCCTGGCCGCCGGAAAGGTCGCCAAGTCGCTGGGGACCGTCCGCCTGCCCAGCCAGGTCCACTCGACGCCCGTGGCGGCCAACGGCACGCTGTTCCTGGCGACAGACCGCTACCTGTACGCCGTGGGCAAGTAGCCGTAGGGCGTGCAACTGGTTGCACGCGAAACGAACGGCCAATCCCCTCCGCGTGCAACGAGTTGCACGCCCCACCGCCGGGTGCGAGGACAACGAACCGCTACAGCCATTCGCGCAGTTCGCGCCGGATCTCGGCGTCTGCGGCGTCGATGCCGTCGGTTATGTCGATGCTGATCATTCCCCCGATGTCGCTGGGCAGTTCGACGGGGTGCCGGTACAAGAGGATGACGCGGCCGGTGTTTCGCCCGAGCACACCGAGAAAGTACCCCATCTCGAAGATCACGTTCTGGCGCGACCGTCGCGAGGTGGGGGCCGAGTCATCTCGTGACACCACCTCGTCGTCGGGCGTCAGCAGGACGAAGACGATATCGACGGCATGGGTGTAGCCTTCGAGTTTCTCGATCAGGGTCTGCCCGTGGGAGGGCAGGTCGCGAAGCACCAGCGGTTCGGGAAACCCGAGGGTTTCCTGGAGGTATGACGTGACCGAGTGCATCGTCTTCTCGTCATGCCCGTGCACGATGAACGTCTTGGGCCTGGCGCCCGAGGAGATGCCGTTCAGTGCCTCGTCCAGGAGGTCCCGAACGGGCGCATCGCCGGCCCTCTTGGCCACGAGATGCGCGTTGCCCATTTCCATCACCTCGGCCCGCAGCGCCCGGTCATACGCGTCGGTCCAGAAGATGATCGGAACGCGTTTGAACTTCCGGCGCAGTTCCCGGGCCAGTACCACTCCCGTGCGCCGGCCCCCGTCGGCTTCCAGGGCCCCTATCTCCCCTCCCGGTTCGAGGGGCAACTGCACGTCCGTGACGGCCACGTCAATATGCCCTTGCTCTCGGATGATCTTCATCACCTCGCCGGAGTCACTCGCGGTCAGGACCTCGTAGCCCTCCCGGCGGAGCACGCGCGCGAACTCGTCCAGCAGCAGGAGTTCATCCTCAACGAACAATATGGTTGCACGGCGTTGGGACATGGAAACCCTCGTCAGGTCATTTCACTTCCGCAAACATGAGGTCGTCATCGCGTAACTCTCGCAGGGCATTGATGGCCAGTTCGGCGTCCTGGCCTTCACAGGTCACTTCGACCCTGGCGCCGCGCTCGCAGGCCAGCGTCAACATCCCCAGGATACTCTTGCCGTCGACCACTTCGTCATCCTTGCGAAAGGTGACCGTACAGTCGAGATCCTTAAGACACATGACGACGACCGCAGCGGGCCGGGCGTGCAATCCGATATTCCTGACTTCGAGGGTGGCCTTACGTATCATTGCATTACTCATTCACTGTCCGGTACTCAAGACTCGACAACGCCGTGACCTTACGCCCGGGCAGACGGCGAGTCAAGACACGTACACGGGAGGGGCGGCCGCACTGACCTGGTCTCGTGGCGGAGAGTCCCCGAGGCGCGGACGCAACGGAAACACGGCGAGCAACCTGCCTGCCGGCAGGCAGGGCTCGCCCGCCAAACGATGCGCCCGGACGACGTAGACCGGCGTTCCGTATGCGACGTTTCGCGGCGGGGCTCTTGCCAGGGCGCAGCCTTGGCGAAGCCCGAGGCCCCGCGAGCGGCGTCGCTTGCGACGCCGATGTGCAGCGAGTACGCTATGTGATCCAATGAAAGCACACACCTGCGGAGTTGTACTTCCGCGGGCGATATCTCCGTAACGGAGAGCACAACGATGACTGAGCAACGCAAACGGATCGAGATATACGACACGACGCTTCGCGACGGCACGCAGAGCGAGGGGGTGAGCCTGTCGCTGCAGGACCGTCTGCTGATCGTCGAGGCCCTGGACAACCTGGGCGTCGACTACATCGAGGGGGGCTATCCGCTGAGCAATCCGAAGGACGCCGAGTTCTTCGCGGCGATGCGAGACAAGACGTTGGCCAATGCGAGATTGGCGGCGTTCGGCATGACGCGCCGCAAGGACACCGCCGCTGCCGACGATACGGGGATGGCGGCCCTGCTGACCGCTGAAACGCCCGTGGTGACGGTAGTGGGCAAGGCGTGGGACTTCCAGGTCGCCAACGTGCTCGACGTGAGCAACGACGAGAACCTCGCGATGATCGCCGACTCGATCGCCTTCCTCACGGCCCACAACCGCGAGGTGTTCTTCGACGCCGAGCACTTCTTCGACGGCTATCTCGCCAACGCCGACTACGCGCTGGCCTGCCTGACCGCCGCCGCCGAGGCCGGCGCGACGCGACTGGTCCTGTGCGACACAAACGGCGGGTCCACGCTCGCCCACGCCGGACGGATCACCAAGAGGGTGGCCTCCGCGCTGCCGGAGGCGAAGATCGGCGTGCACTGTCACAACGACTGCCACCTGGCGGTGGCCAACTCGCTGATGGCTGTGCAGCACGGGGCGATGCAGGTCCAGGGGACGATAAACGGCATCGGCGAGCGGTGCGGCAATGCGGACTTGACGGGCGTGGTGGGCAACCTGGTGACGAAGTACGACTACGACTGCCTCCAGCCCGGCTCGCTGGTGAATCTCACCGAGGTCAGCCGGTTCGTCTACGAGGTGGCCAACCTGAACCTCCAGGAGAACCAGCCCTTCGTGGGGGCGGCGGCCTTCGCGCACAAGGGCGGCATGCACGTCCACGCCGTCAGCCGCGACTCGCGAACGTACGAGCACATGGACCCGGCGCTGGTGGGCAACTCCCGGCGGATCCTCGTCAGCGAACTGGGCGGATCGAGCAACATCGACGCCGTCGCGCCGGCCAAGTTCGGCCTGCACGACGACACCGACGCCCGGCGACGCGTGCTGGCGCGCGTCATGGAACTGGAGAACGAAGGCTACCAGTTCGAGGCCGCCCGGGCGAGCTTCGAGGTGCTCATCCGCAAAGTGCTCGGCGGGGCGTGGCACCACGAGCTATGGGACCTGGACCACTATCGCTGCGTGATCTTCAAGCAAAGCCGCGGCGAGCCGAACACCGAAGCGATCGTTCGCATGCGCGTCGACGGCGTCGACCGCCACACGGTGGCCGCCGGCGACGGGCCGGTCGACTCGCTGGACCGCGCCCTGTGCGAGGCCCTGCGCCCCCACTACCCGCAGGTCGACGACCTGCACCTGGTCGACTACAAGGTCCGCGTCGTCAACACCGCCGCCGAGACCGCCGCCAAGGTCCGCGTCGTGATCGACTGGCACGACGCGACGGGCGAGGCGTATTTCGGCTCGGTCGGCGTCAGCGAGAACATCATCGAGGCGTCCTGGCTGGCCCTGGTTGACGCCATTGAGTACAAGATACTGAACGAACTGGACGCGTCCGGCAGGGACGATGAGGTGACCTGAACGATGAGCAAGGAATCTGCAACGCAGTACGATCCGACGGCCGTCGAAGCCGACATCGCCGAGCTTTGGGCTCGCGCCGGGGCCTTCGACGCCGAGCCGGCCGGCGCCGACGAGCGGCAGGCCTATTGCATCGTCCTGCCGCCCCCCAACGTCACGGCCGCCCTGCACCTGGGCCATGCGCTTAACGGCACGCTGCAGGACATCCTGATCCGCCACAAGCGGATGCAGCAGTACAACACCCTGTGGATGCCGGGAACGGACCATGCGGGCATCGCCACGCAGACCGTCGTCGAGAAACGCATCCTCGCCGAGGAAGGCCGCAAACGCACCGACTTCGAGCGGGCCGAGTTCGTCGAACGCATCCAGGCCTGGAAAGACGCCAGCGGCGCCCGGATTCTCGAACAACTGCGCCGAATGGGCTGCTCGTGCGACTGGCGGCGAACGCGGTTCACCATGGACGACGTCTGCGCCAAGTCCGTTCGCGAGACCTTCTTCAATCTGTTTGCTGACGGGCTGATCTATCGCGGCAAGAGGCTGGTCAACTGGGATCCGGCCACCCAGACCGTGCTGGCCGATGATGAAGTCGAGCACGAAGACGTCCACGGACACTTCTGGTATATGCGGTACCCGCTGGTCGAGCCGGTGGAGATCGACGACCAGCGGATAGAGCACGTGACGGTGGCCACCACCCGCCCCGAGACGATGCTGGGCGATACCGCCGTCGCGATGAACCCCAGCGATCCCCGGGCCGGTCACCTGGTGGGCAAGAACGTCCGCCTGCCGCTGGTCGGGCGGATCATCCCCATCATTGCCGACGAGCACGTCGTCCTGCCCGACCCCGAAAGCGATGACGAGAAGGCCAGGTTCTCCACCGGCTTCCTGAAGGTCACCCCTGCCCACGACCCGGACGACTACCAGATCGGCCTGCGCCACGACCTGCCGCAGATCAACGTGATGGCCCCCGACGCGTCGATCAGCGACCGGTACGGCTGGGACGATGCGGCCGGCTCGGACGCCGAGGGGTTCCTGGGCATGGACCGGTTCGAGGCGAGGGCGGCCATCGTCGAATGGTTCCGCACGGAGGACCTGCTTGAAGATGTCCGCGACTACGCCCACCAGGTGGGCCACAGCTACCGCAGCCACGTGCCCATCGAACCGTATCTTTCCGATCAGTGGTACGTCGCGGTGAAAAAGCCCATCGGTCGCCTGGCTGAGACGTTCGGCGAGGGGTTGATCGGCGACACCGACGTGCCGGTCAACTCGCTGGCCGGGATCGCGCTGACGCCCCTGTTGGACGGCAAGGTGAAGTTCACGCCCGAGCGCTACGCCCGCACGTACCAGCTCTGGCTGGAGAACCTGCGGGACTGGCCCATCAGCAGACAGCTCTGGTGGGGCCACCAGATTCCCGTCTGGTCGCAGGATCTGGCACTGCCCGCCGAGGTGGCGCCCGAGCCCACCGACCGCGGCCCGGACGCCCGGACGTGCGCGGCGATTGATGCGGCGATCGGCGGGAACTTCGGCGACCTGCTCGGCGGCTTTGAGGGGGTCCGTTACCGGCTGGTCTGCGCGCCGCACCCGGAAGACGAGGGCAGCATCCGAACGTACATCTGCCTCGACAGCGATGACGCCGGGGCAATCAATCTGCTGGAACAGGCCGGCTGGACCCGCGACGTCGACGTGTTGGACACGTGGTTCTCCTCGGCGCTCTGGCCGTTCAGCACGTTGGGCTGGCCCGACGCGACGCAGGAAGTCGAGACGTTCTATCCCGGCGACGTGTTGTGCACCGCGCGAGAGATCATCACGCTGTGGGTCTCGCGGATGGTCATGATGGGCCAGTACTGCCTCGGCGACATCCCGTTCAGCGACGTGTTCATTCACGCGATGATCCAGGACGGCGAGGGGCGGAAGATGTCCAAGAGTCTGGGCAACGGCATCGACCCGCTGGACATCATCGACTCCCACGGCGCCGACGCGATGCGGTTTACTCTCGCGGCGATGACCACGCAGACCCAGGACGTCCGCATGCCGGTCGAAGCCATGACGCTGCCCGACGGACGCCAGTGCAACACCAGCCCGAAGTTTGACCTCGGGCGGAACTTCTGCAACAAGCTGTGGAACGCCTCGCGGTTCGTGCTGATGAACATCGAGGGCGCCCCGGCCTGGGCGCAGATCAGCCCGCGGGCCCACCTGTCGGACGCGTGGATCCTCAGCCGTCTGAACCGGACGATCAGCGAGGCCTCGCAGGCCATCGCCGCCTACCGCTTCAACGAACTGGCCGACACGCTGTACCACTTCACGTGGGACGACCTGTGCGACTGGTACGTGGAGATCGCCAAGGCCCGCACCGCCGACGGCGACCAGACGCCCCGGGCGATCCTGGCCCACTGCCTCGACACCGTCCTGCGCCTGCTCCACCCGGTCATGCCCTTTATCACCGAGGCCATCTGGGCGCGGCTTGGCGAGATGGTCCCCGTGCGTGGCCCCGGCGACGCGACGGTCGAGGGCCTGCTGGCAACCGCGTGCTGGCCCCGCGCTGACGCGGCGGCTATCAACCCCGCCGCCGAGGCCGACTTCGACGCGCTGCGCGCCCTGATCCGCGCGGTGCGCGACGCGAGGCGGCAGCACAACGTAGCCCCATCGGCGGCGCCCGAGGCCGTGCTGATCGCCGAAGGCGACGCGGGGCGGGCGGTGGTCGACAACATTGCCCTGCTCCGAAGCCAGGCCCGCCTCGGCGAGATCAGCGTCCAGCACGACGCGGCGGGGCCCCCGCCGAACTCGGCGGCCATCGCGGCGGCAGGCGTGACACTGTACGTCCAGGACATCGTCGACACCGAGGCCGAGCGCGCCCGCCTGACCAAGCAGGCCGAAACGCTCGCCAAGGGCATCCACGGGATCGAGGGCAAGCTCTCGAGCGAAGGGTTCCTCAAGAAGGCCCCGCCGGAGGTCGTTCAACGTGAGCGCGAGCGCCTTGCCGCCCTGGCCGCCGATCTCGACGCCGTCCGCAACTCACTGGACGCCCTGGGGTAGAACAGCGCGTAGGGCGTGCAACTTGTTGCACGCGGGACCAGAAGTCCACACCTTCCGCGTG
>CAZVEV010000051.1:11018-27114 GCA_964625865.1 uncultured Planctomycetaceae bacterium
AAAATTGCCCCACCCCCTACTCTTGGATGCCCTGGGGCCGTACGCGGTCGCGTTGACAGGGGTCCCGGTCGGACGGTAGCATGGGGTCTATGAAGCGTCACACCCGCCGCCCACTGCCTGCCCCCCACGCCGGTCCGCTGGTCGCCCTGGTCCTGGCGATGGCGATAGGTGCGCTGCCCGGCTGCCCCCCCGGGAAGGGTGACGACGAGAAGAAGCTCGACTCGTTGCGGGATGAGGGCAAGGCGGTTTTCGGTGCGAGGCCGGCCCCCTCAGGCCCGGGCATGCGGAAGGTGCCCCTCGTGCGCCTTGGCGCGACGGCTGTGGCGTTTCCGGCCGGAACGATGACAAAGGCCCTGGGCGTCTGGACGCGCCTGGACGCCAGGCCCTGGCCCCCCGACGTGCGGGCGCTGCTGACCCTGAACGGCGTTCAGGTGGGCCTGATGAAGGCCGAGGACTGGCCCGAACTGGCCAAGACGTTCGAGGACCTGGGCGGCAAGCGGCTCAGGTCCGCGACGCTGCCGGCCTATCCCAACGCGCCCGTGCCGGTCTTTCTCCGCCGGGCGGACCACCACCAGACGATCTTCACCTTCCGAGCGGACGGGACGATGTTCGGCATGGATTACCCCCCGGGTGACATGCTGGTATCCGTCCACTGCATGGCCGACCCCATGGACCCGACGCGCCTGTCGGTCGGCGTCATGCCGCAGATCCAGACGCTCAGGCATACCACGCGACTGATCAAGTCCGACGGACGGTACGCGACGATCAAGAGGCCGACCTTCCACAACATGGACCAGGCCTCGTGGCGCGTGTCGGTCAAGGCCGGTCAGATCATCATGATCGGACCCGGGGCCGAAACCGATCGCAAGTCCTCCCTGGGCAGGCGGCTGTTCTTCCGCGACGTCGATGGCACGCTGTTCGAGACCGTGCTCCTGCTGTCCCCGACGGTGACCATGGTCAACGCCTCCGGCGGGCCCCTGCCGCCACCGAGGCCCGGGCCCACCTCCCGCCCGGCGGGCAAGGCCGGGCCGGGGACCGCGCCGACCCGATGACACGACGTTCGGCCGCACATGTCTGACCTGAAAACGCGCGTTATTCTCCGGTCGCAATCTGGTAACCTGAAGTTGTATATACGTGAGATCGCCGCAGTGAGCGTTGAATGAGTAGTGAGAATCATGCCGATGGATCCAGCGCCGACTCGGGCGACTTCTACGCGCGGCTGTGCGACCATGCGGCGGTGGCGATGGTGGCCACCGACGCCGAGAATCGCATTGTCTGCTGGAACCGCGAAGCCGAGTCCCTGCTGGGGCGCCGGGCGGCGGAGATGATCGGCCGGCCCATCCTCGACGTGGTCCCGCCCGAACGCCACAAGGTCTTCCGGAGACTGCTGGACCGCACCACGTCGCGGGGGGAGATGAGCCGATTCGAAGTGGCCCTGCCGCGCGGTGGCGACGAGCGCCCGATCGACCTGCTGGTGGTCCTGTCGGCGATTCCGGACACCGACGGAACCGCACGTGGCGTGGCGGCGTGGATCCTCGACGAGACGCACCGCAAGGAGATGGCCCGGCGACTGACGCAGGCGGAGAAGATCGCCTCGCTGGGCACGCTGGCCGGCGGCGTGGCGCATCACTTCAACAACATCCTCGGCGGCGTGGCGACCTTCGTGGACTACGCCCTGACCGACGGCGATCCGGCGGCGATGAAGCGTGCCCTCCAGATGACCGCCGAAGCCGCCGCACGCGTGTCCAAGATCACCCAGTCGCTGTTGAGCTTTGCCGAGCACGACCGCCACCGGACCGACCTGGCCGACCTGACGGAGGTCATCCTGACGTTCGCCCACCTGATCGAGCGCCCGCTGAGCGAGATGGGGATCGACCTGAGCCTCGAACTTCGCCCCGTGCCGATCGTCGCCGTCGAGGCCAACCGCATGCACCAGGCGCTGGGCAACCTGTTGACCAACGCCGAAGAGGCCATGCCCGAAGGGGGCACGGTGACCCTCCGCCTGGACCGCGCCGGCGACAACGCCGTGCTGACCTTCGCCGACACCGGCGCGGGTATCGCTCCGGACGCCCTGCCGATGGTCTTCGAACCGTTCTTCACCACCAAGGGCCTGCTGTCCGGCGGAGACAAGGCCAACCCCGGCCTGGGCCTCAGCGTCGTACACGGGATCGTCACCGAGATGGGCGGACAGATCACCGCCGAATCGGTGCCCGGCCAGGGCGCCACCTTCAATATCGCCTTCCCCATCCCGCAGGGCGCCTGATCGCTTTCGAGGTTTTTGGTTACTGGTTATGGCCCAGATCGAACTCGACACGAAGGTGCAATTCGTCAAGGGGGTCGGACCGACCCGGGCCGGACAATTGGCTCAGCTCGGCATCCACACCGTCGAGGACCTCCTGTTGTACTTCCCGTTCCGGTTCGACCTCCGCAAGCAGGCCCAGCCGATGGGCTCGCTGACCGGCGCGGAGGCGACGGCCACCGTGGCGGGCGAAGTGATGGCCGTCGACGAGCGGCGCTTCGGGCGTAACCCGTACTACCAGGTCGAGTTGGCCGACGAGACCGGGTGGGTCTTCGTCAAGTGGTTCCACGGCGGATACCTGCGGGACAAGGTGCGCGCCGGCACGCGGTTGGCTGTCAGCGGCAAGGTGGGGGTCTACCGCGAGGCCATCCAGTTCGTCAATCCCAAACACCAGATCCTCTGGAACGCGGCGGAGGCGAATCTCGACCGCGACGAACTGATGCCGGTCTACCCCGCCGGGGCACAACTGACCAGCGCGATGATCGGGTCGGTCGTCAAGCGCGTCCTTCCCCAGGCCCGCTCGCTCATCCGCCCGTGGTTCTCCCGCGACTACCTGGCCCGTCGCGGACTCCAGGGGCGCCCCGAAGCGGTGGCGGCCATGCACCACCCGGAAGACAGGGAGGCCTGGGGCGTGGCGCGACGGAGGCTGGCCTACGACGAATGCCTCATCATGCAACTGGGCATGGCGCTGAACCGCATGAGGCAGATCAGCCGGCCGGCCCACCCCCTGCCGGTCACGGCGGAGATCGACGGGCGAATCCGCGCGCGGTTCCCGTTTGCCCTGACCGACGCCCAGGACCGCGCGGTGGCCGACGTCTCGGGCGACCTGGCGCGCACGCGCCCGATGAATCGACTGATCCAGGGCGACGTGGGATCGGGCAAGACGGTGGTGGCGCTGTATGGGGCGTTGCAGACGGTGGCGTGGGGCAAGCAGGCGGCCATCATGGCCCCCACGGAGATCCTGGCGAGGCAGCATTACAACAAGGTGGTGGCGTATCTGGCGGGCTCTCGCGTGCGGACGGCCTTGCTGGTGGGCCAGCAGAAGCCGGCCGAACGGGCCGCCACGCTGGAGGCCTTGGCCTCGGGCGAGATCGACATTGTCGTGGGCACCCACGCGCTGTTGAGCGAAGGGGTCAAGTTCGCGGCGCTGGCCCTGGTGGTGGTGGACGAGCAGCACAAGTTCGGCGTGCGACAGCGGACGAGTTTTCGGGGCAAGGGCTACGCGCCGCACTACCTCGTGATGACGGCTACGCCGATCCCGCGAACGCTGGCGATGACGGTGTTCGGCGACCTGGACGTCTCGGTGATAGACGCCCTGCCCCCCGGACGCGGAGACACCGAGACGCGGTGCATCGGGCAGGACAGGTTGCCCGAGGCGCTCAACTTCCTGCGCGATCGCCTGGCGGCCGGCCAGCAGGCGTACTTCATCTATCCGCTGGTGACGCCCTCGCCGGAGTTGGAGTTGACGTCCGCAAACGAGGCGTATGCGGAACTGGCCGACGGGGCCCTGAAGGACTACCGCGTGGGCCTGGTGCACGGGCAGATGCGTCCGGCCGACAAGGAAGCCGTCATGGGCGACTTCCGGGAGGGCAAGATCCAGGTGCTCGTCGCCTCGGTGGTCGTCGAGGTCGGCGTGGACGTTCCGACGGCCAACGTGATGGTCGTCATGCACGCCGAGCGGTTCGGGCTGGCCCAGTTGCACCAACTCCGCGGGCGCATCGGGCGCAGCGCCCAGGACGCCCACTGCATCCTGGTCGCCTCGCCGACAACCGAGACGGCCCGCAAGCGGCTGGACATCCTGGCCACCACGAGCGACGGGTTCCGGATCGCCGAGGAGGACCTCCGCCTGCGCGGGCCGGGCCAGTTCTTCGGCACGCGACAGCACGGACTGCCCGAACTGCGCGTCGCGGACCTCATCGAGGACTTCGACCTGCTCCGCCTGGCCCGCCGCGACGCATTCGAGATCGTCCGCGAGGACGTCGACCTGTCAGCCCCCCACCACCAGCGCCTCCGCCACGAAGTCCTCCGCGCCTACCAGGGCAAACTCGACCTCCTGACCGGAGCGTGAGCGCCAGGTCGTCGTTTTGCGCAGTCAATCGGGTGCCGTAGCTTGACGCGAAGCGGCAACCACGCATAGCGAGGCCAACGTGCTTGCCGCTTCGCGTCAAGCCATGGCACCCCCAATCGACAATTGCATCGCGCTGCGCTCGATTGACCGCCGCGATGGACCCTGATAGGATTTGGCGCTCACTGAACCGTTGACTTAGAGAATCAGGAGTATGACGTGGACGGACTTGACCAGACGATTGCGGACTTGAAGTTTACCGCCGACGGGCTGATCCCCGCGGTGTGCGTGGACGCCGAAACCAAGCAGGTGCTCATGGTCGCGTACATGAACGATGCGTCCCTGCGGGACACCGTGCGGACGGGCAAGACGCATTTCTGGTCGCGCAGCCGGCAGACCTACTGGATGAAGGGCGAGTCCAGCGGACACACGCAGGAGGTCCGCGCGATCTACACCGACTGCGACCTGGACACGCTGGTGATTGAAGTGGTACAGCACGGGGCGGCCTGCCACAAGGGCTACCGCTCGTGCTTCTACCGCCGCCTGGACGAGACGGGGCGGTGGGAGATCACCGCCGAGAAGGTCTTCGACCCCGACGCGGTATACGGGGACGGCACGTAACGGCGTCCTTTCCGCGGGGCCGGCCCGGATTGCGGCCGGCCGCCGTGCGTGAGTTTGTGCCAAGGGTATGAGCAAGGAATCGGCTCAATTCGGTCAGTCACGCGGTCGTCGCCGCCTGGTGGCGGCGATGAACGTGGTGTTGGCGCTGGCGGGGGCGGCGGCGGTGGCGAGTCTCGTGCTGGAGTACGGCGGGTTCGAGCACGTGCGCCAGACGTATCGCCGGGCGCTGCACGTGACGCAGGGGTGCGTGCTGGTGGTGTTCATCCTGGACCGCCTGGGGCGGCTGGCGCTTGCGACGTCGCGGGCGAAGTACCTCAAGGGCAACTGGCTGGACTTCGCGTTGATCCTGGTGCTGGCGGTGGTCGCCGCGGTGGTATTCCGTTTGCGGGGCAAGTTCCTCTCGGTCACTGCACTGTACATTGCCATCACCCAGGCGTACATCCTCGTCACCATCGTGCTGCATGCCCTCAGCGTGAATCTGCATTTCGCGGACTCCGGCGTGCATCCGTCGTGGATGCTGATCGGCAGCTTCGCGCTGATGTGCCTTGTCGGCTCGGGCCTGCTGATGCTCCCGGCCGCCCGTGCGCCAAACGCCGAGCGGTTCTACTACAGCGACGCCCTGTTCACCGCCGTCAGCGCCACGTGCGTGACCGGCCTGGTGGTCCGCGACACGGGGCGGGACTTCTCGGTGTTCGGCCAGACCGTGATCCTGACGCTGATCCAACTCGGCGGGCTGGGGATCATGTTGTTCGGCACGGTGCTGGCGCTGTGGGTGGGCAAGGGCCTGTCCATGCGCGGATCCGACGCGATTGGGCAGATGATGGGGCATGACGGCATCGGGAGGCTCGCGCGGACCGTGAAGTTCGTGGTGCTGGCCACGCTGGGTTTTGAGCTTGTCGGGGCCGTGCTGATGTACCCGATGTTCCTCGGGGCGCCTGATGCCTACGGGCGGGTAATGACGGCGGGGCCGGCGGTATGGCACAGCGTGTTTCACAGCATATCGAGCTTCTGCAACGCGGGGTTCTCGCTGTACAACGCGAACATGAAAGCCGGGGTGGGCGACGCGGCCTGGGCGGCGCCGCTGCGGGAGTCGTGGCAGGTCATGGGCGTCATGGCGCCGCTGATCGTTCTGGGCGGACTGGGCTTTCCCGTGCTTCAGGACCTGGCCGGCTTCCTCAAGCGGTCGCTCGGTCGTGTGAGACGCCGCGCGGGCTGGCCGCACCGTACACTGCCCCACTCACTTCCCCGCCCGCGGCTGGGCCTGCACAGCAAGCTTATCCTCACCACCAGCGCCGTGCTGATCGTGCTCGGGGCGGGCGTGATGTACCTGGTCGAGCCCCCCCCGAGCACGGAAGAGACCGCCGGCGACTGGACAGGCATGGCGCGTCCGGCGCGGGTGCGCGAGGCGGTCTTCCACTCGATCTCGGCGCGGACGGCGGGCTTCAACACGATCGACATGGCCGAGTTGACCAGTGCGGGCAAGCTGTGGTTGTGCGGGCTGATGGTGGTCGGGGGCAGTCCGGCCAGCACGGCCGGCGGGATGAAGACCGCTACGCTGGCCCTGCTGGTCGCAGCCACCTGGTCCGTGCTGCGCCGCCGAAACGAACTGGAGATCTTCAACCGCTCGATCGCCAGCGAACTGCTCCGCCGTGCGGTGACGCTGGCCGTCCTGTACATGCTCCTGCTGGGCACGGTCACGCTGCTGCTGTGCGTCGCGATGCGCAGGCCCACGCAGTTCATCGACCTGCTGTTCGAGTCGTGCAGCGCGTGCGGGACGGTCGGGCTGTCGACGGGCATCACCAGAGAATTGACCTTATTCGGGAAGATCGTCATCATCGGGGGTATGTTCGCCGGGCGACTGGGACCGCTGACGCTCCTGCTGGGGCTGACCAGCAAGATGCGACACGTCCGATACAGCTACCCGAAAGAGAACGTGGTGATAGGGTGAGATCTTGGAACGATTCAGCGTGAACAACATCCCGAACAGAAGAACTGTGATGGGGTGAAATCTTGGAACGATTCAGCGTGAACAACATCCCGAACAAAAAGGTTGTGATTGGGTGAGATCATGGAACGATTCGCCGTAATAGGACTGGGGCGGTTCGGCAAGCGATTGGCGACCCTGCTGTCGGACGCCGGTGCCGAGGTCATCGCCGTGGACATCGACCGCGAACTGGTCGACGAGGTCCGCGACGAGGTGACCCTCGCGGTGGCCCTGAACGCGACCGACCCCGAGGCCCTGCGCTCCCAGGGCATCGACCGGGTCGACGTCGCCATCGTGGGCATGGGCGATGCCTTCGAGGACACGGTGATGACGACCGTCCTGCTCAAGCAGCTTGGCGTGTCGCGCGTGATCAGCCGGACCACCACGGAGATTCGCGCCAACATCCTGCGCCGCGTCGGCGCCGACGACGTGGTCAATCCCGAACGCGAGAGCGCACACCGCTGGTGCAACCAGTTGCTCGCGCCGGAAATCGTTTCGCAGTTCGAACTCGGCGAGGGGTTCAGCCTTGCGCAGATCGTCGCGCCCGAGAGCTTCTACGACAAGACGCTGGCCGAACTGTCACTGCGACAGAAGCACAACGTCAACATCGTCGCCATCCGCCGCAAGGACTCGGCCGAAGATTTCGACGCCGAGCGTGAAGCGGTCATCTCGCTTCCGATGGCCGACACGGTCATCCAGCCGGGCGACCTGCTCCTGCTGGTCGGCTCCGACGAGGCCATGCGCAACTTCCCGACGAAGTAGGCGTAGGGCGTGCAACTCGCTTGCACGCGGAACGAGTACTCCGTCCTTTCCGCGTGCAACAAGTTGCACGCCCTACGGTCTTCCCACGCACGCAAGCCTCGGCCTGGTCGCTTCAGCGATCCAGGTCTCCGTGCCGCCTAGAACGACAGCAGGCAGTGCCAGATGTACATATTGCCCAGCGCGTCGATGTTCTCCCAGACGGTCTTGACCAGTTGCTCGTCACCGCAGATGGGGCCCATCTGGGCCTTCTTCTGCTCCCACGGGATACAAACGCCCGGGGCTCGCGCGGTCTTGCGGTCGGGCATGGACGCCGCCGCCTGTTCGGGCGTGATATCCGGCACGAGGTCGGGTACGCCGGCATGGCCGTCGGAGTACACGCCGTACTCGCGCGTGAAGTCCGTCATCGCACGGACGTTCTCGACCTTGGCCACGTTCTGCACGATGGCACTGGCGTCCATGATGTATCCGCCATCGCGCCCGAGGCCGTCAATGAGCTTCTTGCAGTAGTCGCGCACCTCGTCGGGGCTGCCCCATCCCAGCAGGACGTTGGGCAGGCCGCCGGTCAGGCAGAACTTGTGCCCGAGTTTCTCGTGGGCGACGAACGGGTCGGCCTGGTCGATGTGATAGACGATGCTCTTGTCGGGCAGTTCGGCGAAGGCGTCGAGGTGATGGTTCCAGTCGCCCTCGGCGTAGAACAGCGTCTGGTGACCGGCCGCCCAGATGCCTTCGATAATCGGCTTCAGCGTGGGCCAGTAGATCGTATTGAACGTCTCGGGTGAGACGAACGGCACGCAGCCGCGGTGCATCCAGATGGAAACCGGGACGGCGCCGGTGGGGTCTGCCCCGCCCAGGGCGGTCTGCAACAGGTGCGGGGCCAGGGCCTCGCAGGCGGCGAGGACCTTCTCGGGCTGGTTCATGATGTCCATTGTCAACCCGATGTACCCGCGGAGCTTGTCGGCGATAATGTCCATGGGGGCCTTGAGGATTCCGGCGATCGCCCCGGGCATGCCGCACTCGGTTCGCAGGCGCTCGGCCTGCCCGCCGAAGCCCATGAAGTACTGCAACATCGCCATGCCGCCCTTGACGAACGAGAGGTTGTTCTCGAACGTCGACGGGGCGCCGATCTCGCTGACCGGCTCGACGACGCGGGGCAGCCACACGTTGTACAGGAAGCCCGTGGGGTCCTCGATCAGCGCGTCGTACTCATCCGCGTCCATGAACGCGTCGGCTTCGGACGGCTCGCGGTATTGGAAGCCCGTCTCGACGGGCAGTTCCACGCCGGGCGAAGCGTAGTACTTCAGCCCGATCGCCTGGGTCAGTCCCGTCCAGACGTACACCATGTTCCCGACCACCGCGTCCCAGTCGAAGTCGGCGGCCGTCTTGCAGGCCGCGTCGAAGGCCTTGGTGTAGTCCTGCGTGACTTCCTGACAGGTGTACCCGGCGTACTTCGCGGTGAACTCGGCTACGAAGGGCCGGATCGGCACGCGGTCGGGCTTCTCGTTCCGCATCGCCGTGGTGTATCGCGCCAACCGTTCAGCGTAGAGCTGTTCCATGTCTGCTGCCAAATCGTCGCCCTTTCCAAATGGGTCCACACATGCCTGGTCACGCCGCAACGTCGTTCTACCACATGCAACCCCCGAATCCAATCCTCCGGTTGGCGAACTGGACCCCACGAGGGCGCAATTCATCGACCAGAGCACACGCGACTTCGCGCATCAGGCACCCGCTTGCGGTTTCGCGCGCCGTTGCACGCCCTACCGCTTGACGGCGCCGTAGCGGACTTCCGCGCCGTCGGACTCGGCGTTGCCCCGCATGCGAGCGGTATCCGTGGTCTTGCCCCCGCACGTGACCGCCGCGGTCATCAACACGTGCGTGCCCTTCTCGCGGGCCATCTCGATGTAGACGGAGTATTCACCGGCCCCCACGCGCTTGCCCGCCAGGTCCGTGCCATCCCACGCCAGCGTATAGACCCCCGCGGACCTGCTGGCCCGGACAATGCTGAACGCCGTGCGACGCAGCGCCGAGCCCTGACGGTACCACGCGCTGAGTTTCCGCAGGTACTTGGTCTTGCCCCACAGCGCGAGCATCTTGATCGGCTTGCCCCGGCTGTCGGTGACCCAGGCGGCCACCATCGGACGTTTGCGGTTGCGCCGGATGCTCAGGCGCACGTTGACGCCATACCCCTTGGGCCAGGCCCCGCCGCTATCCGTGCCGGTCGTCGTGCCCGAGCCATTACCGTTCCCGGTCGGCGGCTTGACAACCTGGGCCGATCCGGCCGTCACTAGCGATTTCCAGTGGCGGCTGGTGTAGGGCTTGCCGTCGGCGTCGACGATGAGGCACTCGGTAAGGGGGATGCGATCAATCATCTCCACCCCGCGCGACGGCGGGAGCACGCACAGGGCCGTCGCCGCCGCGTCGGCTGAGGCGGCATCCGGAGCAACGACCGTCGCGCCTGCCGCCCCGATGGCCGGCCGCCCCGTCCGCGGGTCCAGGATATGCGAGTATCGCTTGCCGTCGATCGTGTAGAATCTCGCGTATCCCCCGCTGCTGGCTGCAGCACGGTTGACCAGACGAAGCGTCGCCAGCGGCTTGGCGTTGTCAGCCGGACGCAGAGGGTCCGCCACGCCCACGGGCCAGCCGCGATTACCCGAGGTGTCCGCGGCGCCCCAGGCAACGATATCGCCGCCGATGTTCAGTGCGATGCCTTTGGCCCGTCCCGCCTTGGCCCGGCCGGCCGCCAGGGCCTTGTCCAGAATGTACCCCTTGCCCAGGCCCGCCACGCGGAGGTTCAACGGTCTCAGCGCCTCGACCTTGCGTGACGAATACGACAGGCGCCACGCAGGGGACCTGAGCTTCGCTACCGCGCCGGCCAGACGCTTGGAATCGGGCAGTCGCCCCGCCTTGGCCGCCGCGCTCCACAGGTCGATCACCTCGCCCATGTGCGCGTTGAACGCCCCGCCGCTGCGCACGCGCCACGTATCGCAGCGCCCGAGCACGGCGTAGAGGTCTGCCGAGCACTCGAACGGGCCTTTCGCGGCCATCAAGCGAGATATCTCGCTTTCGGGATCGCCCGTCCAAAGGACCTTCGCCAGTCGCTGGACCTCGCCCATAACCGCCGCGTCGCACGTCTCGGCCTCGGCGGGCGTGCCGTGGACCTTCAGGTCATACGACGTGCCCAGCACGTGGTCGCGGCTGATGACCTGCACGTCGTCGGCGCCCCAGACCGAACACGTAAGCCCCCCGCCCACTACCACCGCCAGGACCACCGCACATGTCCGGGCCCAGTCCAGCCCGATAACCGCATTCGCAACTCTCAAACGCATATCTCCACTACCAGGCCGCGGCCATCCGAGGGACGCCCACGGCGCCATCGGAACGCAAGGTCCTGTTTTCAACCATCATAGCCGCCCCGGGACCACCGGGACATCTGGAGTTCTGTGATTATACTAAACCCGCCCTCAGGGCTGAAGGACTCCCCCAACCGCTCAGGACAGTTGCCTGTGACCATGGCAAGACCAAGACTGGCTGGAGACGCTTAACACAGAGCAGCCTTCGGCCGCAACCGCAGAGAACGGAAAGAGGA
The DNA here is from genome assembly GCA_964625865.1 of uncultured Planctomycetaceae bacterium. GTDB lineage: Bacteria > Planctomycetota > Phycisphaerae > SM23-33 > SM23-33 > CAZVEV01. Next base: position 22,333 of record CAZVEV010000051.1, read on the forward strand.
ACCGCAGATTTCACAGATTTCATGGATTAAGACAACAGAGAACGGAAAGAGAATTGGAACGGCTGGATGACCGCAGATTCTCTGACGGGGCGTCCGCAGATTCCGTTGTCGCTGCACTCTCAGGGCAGTTGAGCTATACCGGCACGGGTTGTGGGGCCCGGGGCATCTGGCCGTAGACCACGATCTGGTCCTTGCCGTTGTCTTTCGCGGTGTACAGTGCCCGATCGGCCATCGTCACCAGTTCATCCGCCGACGCGGGTTTGTTGGAGGCCAGCGAGGCCACGCCCATCGACAGGGTGAGCCTGCTATCGGTCTGGCCGTACTGACTGCCGGCGATGCTGAGTTCCTCGCGTATTCTCCTGCCGACGGCCAGCGCGCGCTCGACGGCGGTGTGGGGCAGGAGCAGGACGAACTCGTCGCCGCCGTAGCGGGCGGCGGTGTCGCTCTCGCGCAGGGACGTGCAGATGATTCCGGCGGTATCGACGAGGATCTGGTCGCCGACCTGGTGGCCGAACGTGTCGTTGAATTCCTTGTAGTGGTCCAGATCGCACATGCAGCAGGTCAGGTCGAATCCGTATCGCACGGCCTCGCCGTAGTGGCGATTCAGCAGGTCGCTGAACCGTCTGCGATTGGCCAGCCCCGTGACGGGATCGGTGGCGGCCATCTCTTCGAGACGCTGGAGCGACTCTTCAAGCTGGATGTTCTTGACCCGCAGTTCGCTGAGCATCGCTTCAAGTTCGCGCTGGAGGCGCGTGTTGTCCATGCGGATTCTGTGCTGATCGATGTTCTTGTCGACCAGGACGGGCAGGGCGAAGAGATAGTCGCCGAGTTTGACCACGTAGTCGACGGCGCCGTGGCGGATCGCGTCGGCGGCGGTGGCCGCGTCGTTTTCCCCGGTGACGAAGATCACGGGGATGTTGACCCGTGCCAGGATCCTGTCGAGCAGGTCCAGGCCGACCATGTCGGGCAGGTGGTAGTCCTGGAGGACGATGTCGAACTTCTTGAGATCGAGGGCGAGGCACTCGGCGGCGGTGGCCACGGCGGTGATGTGGGTCCCGTCCGGGTCGTCGTAGTACATGCCCAGTGCTTCACAGGCCAGCAGGCGCTGGTCCTGGTCATCCTCGACGATCAGAATGTGTGGCTGCCTGCGTTCGGTCATGGGTACTGCTCTGTGCTATGCGCCGGCGTTTTCGGCCCCGCACACCGCAGGGCGCGCCGCGTCGCGAGAGGCCCGAGCACCTGACGGATGGTCCGGGCCATTGTTCTGCGCAATTCGCTGTGGTCGGTGGACTTCACGGCGTAGTCACCGGCCCCGTTAGCCAGGGCGAGCGTCCGTTGGGCCTCGTCAGCCAGTCCGGTCAGCATAACCACGGGCACGTTCACTAGATCGGGATGGGAACGGACGGCCTTTAGTAGCTCTTGCCCGGACATGTCAGGCATTTCCAGGTCGGTGTAGACGATGTCCGCTCTCGGAGCGGCCAGATGTCGCCCGCGGCGACGGAGGAACTCCAGCGCCTCGGCCCCTCCGCTGACCTCCCACACGCGTGCGGAGGGACACACGTGGCCGATCGCCTCGCGCGTCAGGGTGCGGTAGTCGACGTCGTCGTCAACCAACAGGATGGTGATCGGTCTGGGCACTGTTCCTCTCGTCCTGATTCTGGCGGAACTCGGGCTTGGCCGGCGGCAAGGTGGCTTCAACCGACAGGGCCACGTGGAACGTCGAGCCCTTGCCCTCCTCGGAGGTGACCCACGCACGTCCGTCGTAGTTGGCCGCCACGCTCTTGACCAGGGCCAGCCCCACCCCCTTGCCCGGGACCTTGCTGTTGGCGACGCTTTGGGCCCGCCGGAAGACGTAGAAGACCTTGGCCAACTGGTCCGGGGCAATGCCGGGCCCGTTATCGATGACGCGGAACTCGTGGGCCCCGTCGACCAGTTCGTGCTCGACGATGATCTGCCCGCCGGCATCGCGGTGCATGTACTTGATCGCGTTGTCGATGAGGTTCTGGAACACCTGGTGCATGCGGCTGGCGTCGACCCAGAGGAAGGGCATGTGGGGGGCGACGACCAGCTCGATCCGTCGCTGCTTGAGGTCGAAGTCGAAGGTGTCGGCGACCTTCCGGACCAGGCGCCCGATATCGACGACCTCGCGCCGCTGGGGTCGCGTGCGGATGCGGCTCAATTCGAGCAACTCGCCGATCAGGGACGTTTCGACCTCCACGTTGGCCCGAATACGGTTGAGCCTGTCCACCGTGTCCTGCGGCAAGGTGCCCTTGCCCTTCATCACGAGCATGCTGGCGATGCCGGCGATGTTCCGCAGGGGCGCGTTCAGGTCGTGGCTGACGGCGCGGAGGAAGTCCTCTTTCTCGGCGATCTCGTCACGAAGGCGCCCGTTGGCGACTTCCAGGGCCTGTGTGCGATTGGCGACCTTCTGCTCGAGTTGCTCGTTCGCATCGAGCAGTTCGTCTCGCATCTGCGAGACCTCCTGGGCCATCATGTTGAACGCGCCGGCCAACTCCCCGATCTCGTCCACTCGCTTCAGGCTCGTTCGGGCGGTGAAGTCGCCTCGCGCCAGTTGGCGCGTGGCCCCGACCAGGTCCCGGACGGGCTGGCCCACCACGTGCCAGACCAGCAGATACCCGAACGGAATGGCGCAGGCGGCGATGATCACGCCGATGACCATCATCCGGTCACGCAGTTTCCTGAGACTAACGGTCGTCTCGCGGGTATCCAGCACGAGCCTGACCGAACCGGCCAGCCGATCCTTGTACCACGTCGCATCGCTGTAGATGATCGGGCGGGCCAATGCGAGCGTGTCACGGTCGAGCCGGCGTGTGGCCGAAACCGACACGGGCAGCCGCAACAAGGGGCCGAACTTGTCGGGGGCGAAATCCCGTGACGCCGATGCCGCCACCTCCCCTTGGGCGTCCAGCACGGCGATATACTGGATGTTGTCGTTGCGGAGGTACTCCTTGGCCAGACGCTGCAGCGCGCCGTACCGCTTCTCCGCCAGGTCTCTCTGCGCCGAGTGCCCCAGGGCCTGGGCTATCCGCATCGCGCGGCGGCTGTCTTCGGCCCCAAGCCACCGGTCGCTCGTGTCGTAGTAGAACCACCCGCCGACGGCCATGGCCGTCAGCACGACGAACGTGAGGATGACGACAGACTTCAACTGCAGGCTGATGCGAAACGGACTGTCTTTTCGGGGCGTGGTCATCTCTCGGGGCGGCCCGGGTGGCCTTGGGAGTCCCTGCCCCATGCAGAGACCTCCCGTCTGGGCCTTATCGGCTCGATCATGTGGGCACTTGGCTAAGGAACGACGTGATGGCGGCAGGGCTCCGGGGGGACTCTGCAGCACGGGGCCCTGCCGCACCGGACGTGCGCCGCCAGTTGCCGGCGGGCCGGGCCGATACGACCGATCGGCGTCATGTTCCGGAGCGATACGGGAGTCCCGTTGGGGACTCGCGGGCGGCGCCATCGGGACGAGCAAGCCATAAGCCGTACTGGACACAGGGCTTGCAACTCTGTCGAAGGCAAGGGCGGGCGGGAAAGAAAAACTTGCAAGAATCCCCTTTTTCTCTTGCAGTGGCCTGCGATTCGGTGTAAACTACGTAGGTCTTAGATGGTAAGCAACACAGGGCGCCCCTGCTCAGGGTAGCCCGTGCTCAACAAGGACTGTGTTTCACACCCAACGTAGGTGATGAATGTGAATTCGGGTTGTGGAGGAGACAATACAACACGACTTGCGGGTAGCTCACCCCAGTTGACACCAAGTTGTGGCCCGGGCCTGATCGGCATCAGCGCCCTGTTCCAACAGGTTCTGGATGTCATCGACTCGGTGTCTGGCAACGACTGCGTCGTCTTGCTTGAAGGCGAATCAGGAACGGGCAAGGAGTTGCTGGCCCGGCGAATCCACGCGGGCTCTGACAGGGCCACTGACCCCTTCATTCCGGTCAACTGTCCCGGCGTCAGCGAGTCCCTCTTCGAGAGCCAGTTCTACGGCCACGTCAAGGGCGCGTTCACCGGCGCGGCGACCGACACGCTCGGCGTGGTCCGCGCCGCTGAAGGCGGATCACTGCTCCTGGACGAAGTGGGCGAACTGCCCCTCCATCTCCAGCCCAAGCTCCTTCGTCTGCTCCAGGAACGCGAGGTCACACCCGTAGGCGCCTCCCGCCCGATTCCCGTCGATGCACGCTTCATCGCGGCGACAAACCGCAACCTCGCCAGACGCGTTGCCGACGGTTCCTTCCGCAGCGACTTGTACCACCGCCTGAACATCGTTCGCATCGAGGTCCCGCCCCTTCGCGTCAGACCCGATGACATCGAACCGCTGCTCGACTACTACATCGACTTCTATGCCGCCGAGTACGCCATGACGCCGCGCGTTGTCTCGCAACGGCTCAGGCGCCGCCTGTACGAGTATCCCTGGCCTGGAAACGTGCGGGAACTCTGCGCCTATGTCGAGAGGCTCTACGCAACGAACCTCCCGCCCATGCCACCGGCCGAGAGTCCATGGGATGACGGCTACGTCTCGACGCCCCGGCCGGCACCGCTTGAACCGGCGCCTGGACGGATGCCCCTGGACACACCGGTCTGCTGCACGCTGGCCGAGGCCGAGGCCAAAGCGATTCGGCACGCCCTCGAGGCAACCGGCTTCAACCGCTCACATGCCGCCCGCATGCTTGCGATCCATCGCAGTACACTTCTGCGCAAGATGCGAACGCACGGCCTGGACTGACCGCCCCCACCCCCCCCCCCCCCACCCCCCGCCCCGGATTCCGCCAGGCC
>CAZVEV010000052.1:0-26815 GCA_964625865.1 uncultured Planctomycetaceae bacterium
CCCCACCCCCCCCCCCCCCGCCCCCCCCCCGCGGGCCCCCCCCCCCCCCCCCCCCCCCCACGGCACCCGGCAGGAATGAAACGGGCCCTTGCGGGCCCGCTTTCATCCGTCGATTCGTGTAGACCGTTGCGCGAGAACGCTACTTGGCGTCCTCGTCGTCCTTCTTGCCGTCGACCACCTGGCCGGAGATCGCCCGGCGAACGACGCGCATCCGCGCGCCGGAGTTGTCGTCGATCTTGAGGACTACCTCGTCGTCGCGGACCTCGACGATCGAGCCCAGAATCCCGCCGATCGTGCGGACCTTGTCGCCCTTCTTCAACGCGTCCAGCAGTTCTTTCTGTTTGGCCGCCTGCTTCTTTCGGCCGCGGCCGGACATGAAGAGCATCAACACGATCACGACGATCATCATGAGGAACATGGGACTCTGGAACAGCCCGCCGCCTGGGTCCTTGCCCTTCTGGTCTTCGGCGCCCTTGTCCTCGCCCTTGTCTCCTTCCCCGCCGCCGTCGTCAGTCCCGCCGGGATCGGGCGCATCGCCGCTGTCGGGAGCGTCTCCGGGCGCCGGGGCGTCGGCTCCACCGGTGTCGGGCGCGTCTTCCTGGGCCCAGGCGACCGTTCCCATCATTGACAGCGACCCGATCAGCGCCAGTGCAAGCAGTATTCGAGAGGTCATTTCTCGTGTCCTTTCACGTTGTCCCCCCGCGTTTTCCGCACGGTCCGGCCCGGTCGGTCCATGCCGCCGGCCGCCGCATCACTCGTAAGGTCGGGCATTGTGCGCGATCCGGGCGTTCAAGTCAATGCTTGCGGCTTCGCACCAGAAGTAGAGGCGCCGATCGATCGCTTCAGAGCAGGCGCAGCTTGACCGCCCGCAGGTCCATCACCTGCTTGCCGGGCACCTTCGTCGCGCGGATCGTCAGCTTGCCTCGCCCTTTCGACAGGTCGATCACACCGAGTTTCAGCGGCTTGAAGGGTTTCTCGTACGACTCGGCCCGTTTGACGTAGTCGGGGCTGTCGATCATCGGCGGGTCGAACGCCTCGGTAATCGCCCCGGTCACGGTCTTGCCTTTGAACGCCAGTTCGATTCGCGACCCGAGGTCGGCGGTCGGGCACGTGTACAGGACCGTCGCTTCGTAGCGCCCCGCGGTTTCGACCTCGATATCCCAGTGAATCTCGTCGTCGGTGCGGGTCCACCCCGTCAGCCAGGTCGAGTTGGGAAACCGGTTGCTGTATCTCAACGTCTTGCCCTGAAACCTGCCGTCCTGGACCGGCAGGACGGTCATGGGAAACTGGCGGTAGCCTACCGGAACGGGCCCCGGGGCGGTGGCGCCGGTGGCGACGTCGGTCTTCCAGGCCGCAATCGCCGCGGTGAGCTTCGCATGGACGCGGGGCATCTTCTTGGCCAGGTTCGTCTGCTGCCCCGGGTCGGCGGTCATGTCGTAGAGGCCCTTGGCATCGGCGCGGTATTTCGCCGTCCGCACGCTGATCCGACCTTTCCAGCCGGAGAAGATCATCCGGTCGGGCCAGTCGGCCGTCTTGCCGTCCAGCAGGCCCGCGAGGCTCACCCCGTCCAGCGGCTTGCATCGCGCCGTCGAGGCCCCCACGATGTCGGCCAGCGTGGGCAGGATATCGATATGGCTGGCGATCTGCTTGATCTTCGTCCCGCCGGTTACGCGCCCGGGCCAGCGGAGCAGCAGCGGCACGCGCACGCCGCCCTCCATGTGCGAGCCCTTCCTGCCGAGCATCCCGTCGTTCCAGCGGACCGAGTTGGGCCCGTTGTCGGACATGTACATCACAATCGTCTCGCGGCTCAGGTCAAGCCGCTCGAGCGTCTTGAGGATCCGCCCGACGTTCCAGTCGATGTTCTCGCACATCGCCAGCGCGCAGACGGTCCTGTCGGGGGTCTCCCGCTTCTTGTTGCGGTTGAACATCGTCAGTCCGCGGGCGGCGACGGCCTTGTGGAACGAGGCGGGCACCTGGAAGGGCGAGTGCGGCGTGTTGTACGGGACGTAGCAGAGGAACGGGCGGGACCTGTTGGCCTCGATGAACGCCATCGCCTTGTCCGTCAGGTCGTCGATGATGAAGCCCTTGGACCGCACGTCCTTGCCGTTGTGTTCGAGCGGCGTGTTGAAGTAGTTGCTCCAGTGGCCGCAGCAGAACGCGTCGAACCCGCGCCCGTTGGGATGATACGGATACTGCGACCCGTTATGCCACTTGCCGAACGCCCCCGTGGCGTAGCCGGCGCCCTTGAGCACGTCGGCGACCGTCACCTCGTCCAGGCTCATCCGCTCCTGCCCCAGCGACGTGCCCGTCACCCCCATGCGCTGGTGGTATCGCCCCGTCAGCAGGGACGCGCGGGTGGGCGAGCAGACCGGCGAGACGTAGAACCGATCGAACAGCGCCCCGTCGCGCGCCAGCGAGTCGATGTTCGGCGTCTTGATGTTGGTGTTGCCGTGGACGCTCAGGTCGCCCCAGCCCTGGTCGTCGGAGATGATCAGGACGATATTGGGCTTTCGCGCGGGCGCGTCCTTGGCGAAGGTCCGCACCGGTGCTGCCAGGGCGGCGGTTCCCACGCCCATCATCTTCAGGAATCCACGACGGTTGATCGTGTTCATACTCATGCCCAAGAACTCCTCTGCTCTCCGGACCGCTCGGTAACTGGCGGTCCCGCTGGTTTGTGCGACCCATTGTCCCGCAGGCGCGCGCGATGTCAACCCGCCCGATATGCACGCCTCGGACACGATTGCGACAGACCGTTCGCGCGCGTCGTTTAGCGGTCGATCGTCAGATCGACGTTCTTTCTGTTTCGCGGTCTGTCGCGATCGTTCCCGACGCTAGCGCATCGGGAAAACATCGATCTTACGGTCGACCGCTAAACAGTGCGCCGGCGCACTGACTCGTCTGTTGATCTTGACGAATCAGTGCATGTCTGATACAGTGTCATCGTCGGTTCGCGTCGCGGCGCGCCGATGTACTCCCCCTGACCTCGCAGACTCCCGCAGAGTTTTCCATGACCCGACAGAGTACCCGTAACGTAGCTATCATCGCACACGTGGACCACGGCAAGACGACGCTGGTCGACCAGTTGCTCCGCCAGAGCGGCCAGTTCGGCCGGGGCGAGCTGAGCGGCCAGTGCATCCTCGACTCCGATCCGCTCGAGCGCGAGCGCGGCATTACGATCCTGGCCAAGAACTGCGCCATCGACTACACCGACCGCCGCGGCGGGCGATACCACATCAACATCGTCGACACGCCCGGCCATGCCGACTTCAGCGGCGAGGTCGAGCGCGTGCTGAAGATGGCCGACGGCGTGCTGCTGGTGGTCGACGCCTACGAGGGCGTCATGCCCCAGACGCGGTACGTGCTGGCCAAGGCCCTCGAGACCGGCCTGATGCCCATCGTCGTGATCAACAAGATGGACCGCCCCGACGCCCGTCCCGACGCGGTGGTCGACGAGGTCTTCGACCTGCTGGTCGACCTCGGCGCCGACGACCACGCGCTGGACTTCCCCGTGATCTACGCCTCGGCCCGCGACGGGTGGGCGACCGCGCAATCGGCCTGCCATCCCGACGACGGCTCGCTCGACGTCCACGACCTGTTCGACGCGATCATCGCCCATGTCCCCGTGCCGGACCTGGACGGCTCGGCCCCGCTGCAGGTGCTCATTACCACCCTGGACCACAGCGACTACGTGGGGCGAATCGGCATCGGGCGGGTGTTTGCGGGCACGCTCTGGTCGGGCCAGCAGGTGGCCGTCATCGACCGTCACGGCACGCAGACGTCGCAGAAGATCGGGCAACTGTTCCGCTTCGACGGGCTCGGGCGCGCCGAGGTCGAGCGCATCGACGCGGGCGACCTCTGTGCCGTCGTCGGGCTCGACGCGGTCGACATCGGCGACACGATCGCAGACGCCGAGACCCCCGTGGCCCTGCCGGCCGTCCACGTCGACGAGCCCACGCTGCACATGACCTTCCGGATCAACGACGGGCCCTTCGCGGGGCGCGAGGGCACGTACGTCACCAGCCGCCAGATCCGCCAGCGACTGGACAAGGAACTCCAGTCCAACGTCGCCCTTCGCGTCGAGCCGCGCGGCGAGGAGTTCATCGTTTCCGGGCGCGGCCTGCTGCACTTGGGCATCCTGCTGGAGAACATGCGGCGCGAGGGCTACGAGTTGACGGTGGGCAAGCCGGAGGTGATCTTCCACACCGACGGCGGGACGCGGACCGAGCCGATCGAGCGGCTGGTCATCGACGTGCCTTCCGACGCGGTCGGCGCGGTGATGCAGTTGCTCGGCGACCGGCGGGCGGAGATGGAGTCGATGGAGACCCGCGCCGCGCGGACGCACCTGACGTTCACCATTCCCGCGCGCGGGTTGATCGGCCTGCGAAGCCGCCTCCTGACGGCCACCGCGGGCGAGGTGATCATGCACCACCGCTTTGAGGCCTATGGCCCGTGGCGCGGCGAGATCGGCGGGCGGGTCAACGGGGCGATGATCGCCATCGAGACCGGCCAGGTTACCGCCTATGCGGTGGACCAGTTGTCCGACCGCGGGGTGATGTTTGTCGCCCCCGGCGAGCAGGTGTACGAGGGGCAGATCGTCGGCGAGAACAACCGCGACGACGACCTGCCCGTCAACGCCGTGCGGAAGAAGAAGCTCACCAACATCCGCTCGTCGACCAAGGAGATGACCGTCACGCTGAAGGCCCCGCGAAGGCTCTCGCTGGAGCCGGCCCTGGAGTACATCGAGCACGACGAACTGGTCGAGCTGACCCCGACCTCCATCCGCCTCCGCAAACGCCACCTCCGCGCCGCCGACCGCAAACGCCAGGCGAGACGCTGACGGTGTCGTCCCCTCCACGTTTAGCGGTCGATCGTCAGATCGACGTTCTTCCAACGCGCAGCGCTCCGAACTCTGCATCCGCGCGCATCCCGCAGCGCCGCGAAACGCATTTGACTTCATCGTCGCGGCGGGCGTAACGTATCCCGCGCGGACCGGGCGAGGGACGCCCGGACGTTGACGCACACCCAACCGAAAGGCAGCACACACCATGACGGTTCCCATGCTGGACCTGAAGCCGCAATACACGGACGTTCGCGAGGAGGTCCTCGCCGCGGTGGCTAACGTGATCGACAACACCGCCTTCTGCAACGGGCCCGCCGTGCGGGACCTGGAAGCCGCCCTGTGCGAATACAGCCAATGTGCCGAAGGCGTCGGCGTCTCCAGCGGGACCGACGCGCTGCTGGTGAGCATGATGGCCCTCGGCATCGGCGCGGGCGACGAGGTGATCACCACGCCGTTTACGTTCTTCGCCACCGCCGGCTGCATCTGGCGCACCGGCGCCAGGCCCGTCTTCGTCGACATCGAGGCCGACACGTTCAACATCGACCCGGCGAAGATCGAGGCCGCCGTCACCGACAAGACCAAGGCCATCATCCCCGTCCACCTGTTCGGCCAGATGGCCGACATGGACGCGATCATGGACATCGCCTCGCGTCACAACCTGGCAGTCATCGAGGACTCGGCCCAGTCGGTGGGCGCGTCGTACAAGGGGCGCAAGGCCTGCTCGATCGGCACGGTCGGGTGCCTGAGCTTCTATCCGACCAAGAACCTCGGGGCCATGGGCGACGCGGGCATGGTGCTGACCAACGACGCCGAGCTGGCCGAGCGGATCCGCCTGTTCCGCAACCACGGGCAGGGGGGCACGTACATGCACGTGGCGGTGGGGGGCAACTTCCGCATGGACACCATTTCCGCCGCCGGCCTGCTGATCCAACTCGGTCGCCTGGACGGCTGGTCCGACGCGCGCCGCGGTAACGCCGCGCTCTACAACGAGCAACTGGCCGACTGCGCCGGCGTGACCGTGCCGATCATCCGTGAGCACAACGAGTCGATCTTCAACCAGTACGTCATCCGCGCCGAGCGGCGCGACGAGCTGCGGGCGCACCTGCAGGCCGAAGGCGTTGGCTGCGGGGTCTACTACCCGCTGTGCCTCCACCAGCAGGAATGCTTCGCGGACCTCGGCCATGCGGCCGGCGACTTCCCCGAGGCCGAACGCGCCGCGTCGGAAGTGCTCGCCCTGCCGATCTTTGCCGAACTGGGCGCCGAGCGCCTGACGGTCGTCGCCGACGCGATCAAGGCCTTCTACGCCTGAGGCACGCGATATCGCAACCGGCGCTCCGTCCCGGCCAAGCCCCATAGCCGCCCCGTAGCCGCATGCCGCGGTCTTACCCCCCACTTACCCCCTCGGCCGGAAGATCGTCGCTCAGGCCGCGGCCAAACGCGTGCTACGGGGTCCGGCTGGGCGAGTCGTCCTTGTCCCTCGCCCTCGGGCGATGTTGCATCGTGACGGCCTGGTGGCGTAGACTTGCCCCCGCCGGTCAGCGCCTGACCGGCCCGACGCATGGAAGCGACCAATGGCACTACCGGTGGGTACGACATCGAGGCAGTTGGCGGCGATAGCCCGCTGGACGCTGGTGGGGACGGTCGTTCTCGGTTCGCTGTCGTGGTGGTGGGTGGGGTATCACAGTTGGGCAGGTCTGACTGCCGCCGTGCTGGTCGTGCTGGGCCTCTGGCTGATGTGGCGGACGGTGGCCCGGCGGCACACCGTGCCAGGCCATCCGATTCACCTTGTCCTTGCCGCCCCGGCAGCCATTCTCGCCTGTCATTTCGTCCGGCATGCCTTCTTTGCCGAGTCGCCCGCCTCGCGTCCCCTGGCCGGCGAGTTGGACGTGGCGATGGTGTTTCACCTGGCCCTGGCCGCGGCGCTGATCATGCTGACCCAGAGCCTGTTTCCTCGGGCGGCCCGCCATGTGGTCGTGTTGGCCGTCTGCGGGGCGGCGATGATGGGCAGTTCAATCGTCGCGCTGGCCTGGCAGGGGGTCGGCCCGGTCGCCGACGCGCTGACGCTCCTGGGCTTCGCGGGTGTGGCGGTCTGGCTGAGCGTGCTGTGGGGCCTGGCGGCGCGGGACGACGTGGCCTCGGTGCCCCGGGCGCTCAGGCGTCGTGACATGCGACTCGGCTGCATCGGCGCCGCGGCGGTCGCCGCGGCCGTCCTGGCGCGGCTCTCGCCGGTGGCCACGGTCTGGGCGGCCGTCATCGTCGGCCTGACGCTCGTCGTCGGCGGGGTCGTTTTCGCGAGGCATCGCCTGGTCCTCCTGCTGGCCGGGGGCGTGCTCTCGGCGGGGGGGCTGTTTCTTTCGGGCATTTACGGGCACGGCCTGACGCCCCTCGACGTCGGCGCCGCCGGAGCGTTCGGTTCGGGCGAGGCGGTCTTTGGTCCCCTGTCAGCCCGCAGCGGCGGGGGCGAGTTACTCCTGGCCACCACGGGGTGGGTCGGAGCCGGCTGCGCCGGGCTCGGCGGAGTGCTCTGCGTGGTCGCCTTGCTGGTGGGCGCCCGTCGGCGCGGGGCGGACCAGGGGCGGGCCATCGTCTGGCTGGCCGGGACGATGCTGGCCAGTGCCGCGGTGATGATGCGCGGGGGGACGTTCGTCCCCGCGGTCACGCTGGCGGCGGGGTTCACCTGGGGCATGTGGCCCCCCATGCTCGGGCGACCGATCAGGGAGCGGCGCGGCGCGGTCCTGCTGGTCCCGGTGGCGCTGCTGATGCTCGCCCTGGGCGTTGCCCGGTCCGGCGGGCTGGTCATGTGGATCGCCCGGACGTACGGGTACGGTGAAAACGTGCTTCACGGCCTGGGCGGGGTGGTCTTGGCGGCGGCCCTGGCGTGGCTGTTCGGGTCGCGACGGTGGTGGGCGGGCCTGGCGGGCATCGCCGTTGCGGCGGCTCTCGGCGGGGCCGGCGAACTGGCCCAGCGTGTGGCCACGTCGTGGCGCGACGCGGACATGGGCGACTGGGCGGCCCATGCGGCCGGCAGTGCGCTGGTGATCGTTCCATACCTGCTGTGCCTCGGTTCGCGCCTGTGCGAGTCCGTCGACGCCGCGTCCAGCCGGGCGGCGGCGGATCCGCGAGCGTACGGTCGGGAGGGACGCTGAGCGAACGGGGCCGGACTGGTGTCAAACGGCGGGGGGCTACGGCTTGATGGTCCACATCGCGATGGCCAGACACATCATGCCCGCCGCGATTAGCCGGCGCACCAGCACGCCGCGAGGGTGCTTCTGTTCGAGATGCTCCATGCCCATCGCCGCGACGGCCGCGCCGAGCAGGATCGAGATCAGTCCACGCGTGGACTGGAGGATGTTGCCGAACACCACCCCCACGTGGGCGAAACAGGCGAACAGGAACACCATCGCCGTCAGCCACGATATCGCGAATGGCGCCGCGTAGCGGAGTTCGCCCCACACGCCTCGACCGGCCCACGGCAGCAGCGCCAGGGCCGCGGCGCCGGTCAGGATATAGCACATGCTGACCCCGAGAAGCGACGCCCGGGCCCTGCCCATCGCCCCCAACGCCGTCACCAGCGCCTGGACGTTCAGGTCCGACAGCGCGTAGGCCGCGCACGTCAGGGCTACTGCGGCGATGCAGGGCAGGGGCAACCGTCCGCCGGTGTAGTTCAGCACGAACGCCGCCGCCACGCTCAACGCCACCCCGCCCCATTGCAGCGGTCCCAGCCGGGCGTCCAGGACCGTTGCCGTCACCACCGCCAGCACGACGATCTTCAGCGCCAGCAGCGGACTGATGCGCGACGCGTCGGTCCGCGTCAGCGCGAATATCAGCGAGGCCTGGCCGATCAGGTAGAAACCCGAGGCGCCCACCAGCGGCCAGATGAACCCGCCAACGGCCCCCGCGCGCCGGTCCCACAGCAGCGGCAGGGCGGCGGCTGAGATCACGCCCATGATGACGTGGCCGAGCACGAGCAGTCGCATGGCGCCCTTGTGCCTGCGCACCACGAACAGCCGCACGCAGAGAAACGAGATCGACTGCGTCAGCGCCATCGCCAATCCCAGCAGGATACCGATCGCAACGGTCATCATCGTCCTTTCGCCAGCCCGGCCCCGCGCAACGAGCCGCGAGGATACGCCCCGGTCGCGACGGTGTCCACCGTACGGGCGTGGCGAGTTTTGCATTGGCGGGTTCGGCCAGATAGGATTGGGACGTGTGTGGTGCGAAAGTCCGGCGAGGGACCTCTGGTCCGCAGGAGAAGATCACTATGATTGGCAGAGCGAGTATCCTGGCCGCTGTACTGTGTGCGTGTGCGAGCGTTGTCGTGGCCGGGACGTCGACGTCGAGGTACCTCGGCGGCGGCGGGCGAACCGCGTGCGTCGACGCGGAGGTCCCTGCGGCGCCCGTGCTGCAATGGACCTGGCACGAGAAACACCCCCCGCGACACGCCTGGGCCGAGCCGAATCGCGAGGTCCAGTACATCGACTTCGACTACGCCACACAGGTCGCCGTCGGCGAGGGGATGGTCGTCTTCGGCTCGTCTGCCGACCACACGGTCCGCGCCGTCGACCTGGCGACCGGCGCCGAGAAATGGACGTTTACCACCGAAGGCCCCGTGCGATTCGCGCCGGTGGTCCGTGACGCCCGCGTGTATGTCGCGTCCGACGACGGGCGACTGTATTGCCTCCATGCCGCGACCGGCAAGCAGGCGTGGGCGTTCCGCGGCGGGCCCAGCGACCGCAAACTGATCGGCAACGAGCAGATGATCTCGCACTGGCCCGCGCGGTCGGGCGTGCTGATCGAAGGCGACCGCCTGTACTTCACGGCCGGCATGTGGTCGCGCGACGGCGTGTTCATCTACTGCCTCTCGCCCCGCGACGGGCGCGTGATCTGGAAGAACGACACGTCGGGATACCATTTCGCGACGCTGCCGCACTCGACGGGCTACGCGGGCGTGGCGCCGCAGGGGTACCTTGCGATGCACCGCGGGCGGCTTTACGTGCCCACCGGGCGTGGTGCGCCGGCGGCCTTCGACGCCGCGACGGGCAAGTTCCTGTTCTACGAGAACGGTCTGGGCTACAAGCCGCACCAGCCGGGCGGATCGCGCGTGATGGCGTGGCGGGACTGGGTGATCTTCAAGCGCCGCAGCCAGCACAGCGAGGAGGTTGTTGGCTACAAGTCGGGCGATCCGGCGTCGGGGGCGGCGTCGGGGCTGTTTGGGATTCGCTTCGACACCGGCGAGATCGCGTGGTCGCTGACGGACAGGAACATCGTCGCGGCCCGAGGCAAGAGCCTGCTGCTGGCGGGGCAGGGCCCGGTCATCAAGGCCGACATCGACGACCTGATGGCGGGCTATGCGAAGTACTGGAAGAACGGCAAGAACCTGGGGCACGACAAGAACATCGCCGACGCCGGCGTGGACTACACGAGGTCCGGCCCGGGCAAGCTGATCCCCAAGCCCGCATGGATGAGTCCGCTGCCTTACAAGCAGTGGCAGGCGGACGTCGGGCGCGTGTTCGTGCTGCTGTGCGCGGGCGATACGGTCCTGGCCGGCGGGCGCGGGAAGGTGTCGGCGATCGACTTCCGGACGGGCAAGGTGCTGTGGCGCAAGACCATCGAGGGTGAGGCGCGGGGCCTCTGTGCGGTCGATGGGCGGTTCATCGTCAGTTCGACGTCCGGCAGGCTGTACTGCTTCGGCGAGGGCAAGACGGATTCCGACCGGACCATCACGCACCGGACGGTCAAGCCGACCATCGGCGCCGAGGCCAAACGGCAGGCCGCAGCCATTCTCAAGACCAGCGGCGCCGGGAAGGGCTATGCACTCATGCTCGGCGCGGGCGACGGTCAGTTGCTGGCCGCGCTGGTCGAACAGAGCGACCTGGTGGTGTACTGTCTCGAACCGGAGGCGAAGAAGGTCGCCGTCGTCCGGAAGATGCTGGACCGCGCCGGCTGGCTGGGCGTGCGAGCGGCCGTCCATCACGGCTCGTTCGATCCGCTGCCGTACAACCCGTACTTCGCCAACCTGATCGTCTGGGGTGATTCGCTCGGCAGCGCAACGGCGACGCTGAAGGCCTCCGAACTCTACCGCGTCCTGCGGCCCTGCGGCGGCGTGGCGTGTCAGGTCGCCGACAGCGCCTCCGCGGGCGACGCGCGGGCCTTCCTGGCCCGGGGGAAGGTCCCCGCGCGGGAACTGTCGCAATCATCGCTGGGGACCGTCGTGACGCGGGGCAAGCTGCCCGGCGCCGGCCAATGGACCCACGCGCACGCGAACGTCGGGCGCACCGGCTGCTCGGGCGATCGGCTGGCCCGCCTGCCGCTGGGCATGCTCTGGTGGGGCGGGCCCGGCCCGTCGCGAATCGTCTCGCGCCACTGGCGGGCCCCCTCGCCGCTGTTTGCCAACGGCGTGCTCTACGTGCAGGGCCAGCACGACGTGTTCGCCGTCGACGCCTACAACGGGCGGGAGATGTGGAACCGGCGCCTGCCCAACGTCGGGCGCTTTCCGCCGACCCATCGCGGGGGGAATATCGTCGCCGACGACCAGGGCGTCTACTGCATCCAGGGCCTGACCTGCCTGAAACTCGACGCCCGGACGGGCAAGACCGTCCGCCGGTACACTGTCGACCTCGCCGATGCCCGGAAGATGATGTCGGCCCTGCCGGCTGAGGACGCCGACACGGAGGGCGAGGCGAAGATCGTCTGGGAGTATCTGGCCCTGGCCGGCGACTGCGTGCTGGGTACGCTCGGGTACGAGAAACCGAAGGGCGACAAGGGACTTCCCTTTATCAAGACCATCCAGCAGTCGCCCGTGGTCTTTGCGTTTGATCGGTCGACGCGCAAGCTGATGTGGGTCCACTCGCTCAAGCGGTCGGTGGCGCCGACGGCCATCGTGGCCGACCAGCGGAAGGTCTACCTGCTCGACCGGACGGGCGGGGCCAAGTATGACGAGGCCCGGAGGCGCGGCGCGGCGGTCAAGACGGCCTCGGCGCTGAAGGCGCTGGTTCTCGCGTCGGGTAAGGTGGTCTGGACGCAGCCGGGCGTCCCGCCGGCGTGGAAGGCGCTGATGCTCAGCCGCGGCGCCATCGTCGCCTACCCGAACCCCGCCGAGACCGCCGCGGCCGACGGCGACAAGGGCGTCGGCGTCTACGCGTGCGGCGATGGCGAGATGCTCTGGAGCAAAGAGACGCTCAAGGGCGTCAGCGAGACCGGGCGGGGCGGGACGATGCGGCACACCTTCATCGTGGGCGACACGCTGTTCCTGCCGTGGGCCTTCGACCTCCGCACGGGCGCCGAGCGGCTGCTCGAGAAAGACCCGCTGACCGGCAAGGCCGAGCGGTTCAGCGTGTCGGGCAAGAACTTCTGCGGGACGTTCTCGGCGGCCAGCGACCTGCTGATCTACCGCTCGGCAAGCATCGGATTTGCGGAGATCACCCGCGACAGCGGCTCGTACTGGCTGCCCGAGTCGAGGCCCTCGTGCTGGATCAGCGCGATCCCGGCCGGCGGAATGGTGCTCGCACCGGAGGGATACAGCACCTGCATCTGCCCCTACAACTACAAGACGTCGCTGGCGATGATCCCGGTGGAGCGGAACGAGAACTGGTCGGTCTACCTTGCCGGCGGGCGCCGGGAGAAGAAGGCCCCCAAGTCCCGCGGCCCGAAGGGCAAGAAGAAGGGCAGGAAGAAAGGCCCCGCCCCCGCCAAGGCGACCGCCAGCGTGAAGTCGCTCCGCGTGAACTTCAACGCCCCGGGCGACCAGATGGACGCGAGGGGCAAGCTCTGGCTGGCGTGGCCGAGGCCCGTGGATCCGAAGACGGTCTACCTCATTCAGTCCGTGCCGATGGAACAGGAAGGCAAGGCGGGAGGCGTTCGACTTAACTCGGACACCCACTCGATTGCCGCCACGCCCACGCCGTGGCTCTATACCTCCGGCCTGACCGGGGCGTTGAAGTTCACCGTGCACCTGTCCGACGGCCAGGCGGCTCGCTACGACGTCGCCCTGCACTTTGCCCAGACCGAGGCCGGCCCGGCCGGCCGGCGCGTGTTCGACGTGAAGGTGCAGGGCAAGACCGTGGTGTCCCGTCTGGACATCGCCGCCGCGGCCGGCGGAGCGAACCGGGCGCTCGTCAGAGAGCTAGGGCCCGTCGACGCCAAAGGGACGCTGACGATTGAACTGGTTCCGATTCGCGGAAAGGCCCCGCTGATCTGCGCGCTGGAAGTCCTCCGGCAGTAGGTCTGCCGCCCCGTCGTTATTCCGTCCGGGTCACGGGGCAATAAGAAACGTCAGGCCCGCGAGATCGCTTCGCCTTGCGAAGGCGGCCTGGCGGACCTGACGAGGAAAGCTGTCTGTGACCGGCCGGTCGCATCAAGAGGAGACCGGCCTTGGCGCGGGGCGTTCGCTCGCCGCCGGTGGCGGTGATTACTCGAACGCCGGAGGCGTCGGATCGGTCGGAGGTGCGGGTGCCGGTGCAGGCGCTTCGGCAGCGGCGGCCTGGTCCATGCCTTCCTGCAGCTTGATCTTCATCATTCGCCCGGCCTTGAACTTCACCGTGCGCTTCGGCGGGACGTTGACCCGCTGGAGCGTCTTGGGGTTCTGGGCGATGCGTGCGGCGCGTCGCTTGACTTCAAAGACGCCGAAGTCCCTGAATTCAAGCCTGTTGCCGTCACCGAGTTCCTCGATGACGCCGTTGAGGAACTCCTGAATGATCTGCTTGACGACGATCCGCTTGGTTTTCGTGTTGTCGGCGATCCGGTCGACCAATTCCTTTTTCGTTACCGTATGCATAATCTGTCCTTTACGATGAAGCCGTCAAGAATATGTCTATACTATCGTCCAGACACCCGTGAACAGGCCAGCCGGACTTGTCAGAACGTGTCGGTCCGCAAGTCATAATAGCAAAACGACTTTGCCGAGGCAACCTGATTCTTCAAAACATGTGTGACGGTCGGTCCGGGCCGGCGCGGTGGGCGGCAGGTCGGTCTATGGGCCCGTTATGTGGGGTACGGTGACGAGTTTGGCCTGCGCGGGGGACTGGCCATCTTCGGAGAACACGAGGATCTCGTTCTCTTCGGCGAGGTGACACTCGGGCAGGTAATAGTCCTTCTGCGGGCCTATGGTCCAGAAGCGGCCGATGTTATGGCCGTTGAGGATGATCTGGCCTTTGCGGGCCCCACCAACGCGCAGTCTGACCGTGCCGTTCTGCGGGGCGTACTTGAACGACGTGGTGTACCAGGCGGGTCGTCCGGCGCAAGGGAGCTTGTTGGCTTCGGCCTCGGGCGACCAGGGGCGAGCGCCCCACTTGGCCTGATGGGACAGCGGCTGGGTCAGGACGTGGAAGTTGACGGCCTGCAGCGTCTTGGCCGTCACGTCGCCCCAGAGCACCAGGCGCAGGTGGTTCTTGCCCTTGCGCAGTTCGTTGCCCAGCGTGATGTCCGCGAAGTTCCCGCCCTCGTTGACGAGGAAGGCCACCGTCCGCTCGTTGCAGATCACCGCCACGTGATGGTCCAGTCCGGTAAACGACATGTGGACGGGGGCGACCTTCGGCATGGGGATCGCCAAATCCGCCGACCAGGCCTGCATGCGCTCCAACTCACCCAGGACATGGGCGTCGTGCCTCGGGATCAGCCGCTTGGAGAAGCTCTCCATCGGCTTGAGCTTGAACTTGCCGTGCCGAAGGGGCTTGGCGTCGTACACGTGTCCGCACAGGCCCTTTCGCTGACCGATGCGCGAGCCGCCCGAGAATCGCCCGAGATTGTCCACCAGGGCCACCAGGCTGTTCGTGCCCCGCTTGAAGCTCGCGGAGATCGGCGTGCGCTTGGCCCCGTGGCCTCGGCCCCAGACCCCCACGCGCTTGCCGTTAAGCAAGAGCGTCGCACGGTCCTCGCAATTCGGCAGGAACAGGTTGTGCTTCCTGGCACGGGGCACGTCGATGTCCACGCGATACCACGCATAGCCGTAGGCGGCGCCCAGATGGTCCACGTCCTTGGGCCCGTCGATCTTTTTCCAGTCCAGTTCGCCATCGGTCGGCTCGGGGCAGACCGCCAGCCGCTTCCATTGCCTCAGCCGCGGCTGGGGGGGCTTCTTCGCGCGACCGGGCGTCTGGCGCTTGGTCGACAGCTTGCCCTCCAGCGTCAGCCGCGAGTACTGGCGCGTGCCCGCCGGCAGGACGACCTGGCTGGGCTCGGCGCCCACGAACGTCGCCCCGAACACCAGCGCGTCTTCGACCAGCCAGGTTCGCATGGCGGTTTCAGTGTTGACCAGGACCAGGAGCATCTGCTCGTGTTCGATGATCTCCGGCACCGCGCCGGCGGGCACGATGCCGCGGACCTCCTTGCCGTTAATCGAGATGCGCGCCTCCCACCCGACCGGACCGTGGAAGACCAGGATACCCGTGCCGAACAGGCCCAGGGGCGTCAGGTTGGCGTAGTCGAGCATGCCCGCCGGACCGAGGTCCAGTTCCACCGGAACCGCCGCGGCCCCGATCTCGCCCAGAGGAACGTCCAGTTCCTGGCCCTCGGGCAGGGAGATGCGGGCCGTCGCGATCTCCTCGCGCCCGTTGTTGGTGATAATCGCCCAGTCGCACAACGGGCCCGAGAGGTTCAGCACGCTGGTCGAGTCGTGCACGTTGACGCCGGGCTGCTCGAGGATCGACGAGGCGAAGAACTCGCCCATGTGTTGGGCCAGCATGTTGACCAGGCGCGTGGTGTAGTACGTCTCGGTCAGGTCGCCGGTTTCCGTCAGCGGCGCGCCGCAATCGTAACTGGTCTGCTGGTAGGCCGCGTCGCCCTCGGCCCGCCGGCCGCCCCAGAACGCGAAGTTCGTCCCGCCGTGCCACATCGTGTAGTTGCACTGGGCGCCGCAGCCGAGGACGATCATCGCCCGCCTGGCGACTTCTCGCGGGTCTCGCGGCTGGGGGGGGGATCCCCAGGCCTGACCGGTGGCACACTGGAACTCGGTCATCAGCAGGGGCGCGTTGGGCTGGCGCAGGCGCATCCGCTTGAGCAGTTGCACCTCGTTGCCCCACCCGTTGACGCATTCCACCGCGTCGCCCAGCGTCGGCTCGGTGAAGCGGTTGCACGTGATGATCGGTATATCGAAGCCGCTGCGCCTGAACAGTTGGCTGATGAACTCCAGGTAGGTCTGGCGGTCCGGCAGGGTTGTCGAGATGTACTCGTGCTCGTTCTGGATCAGGATGATGTTGCCCCCCCGCGTGACCTGATGGTCGGCCAGGACGGGAAGGATCTTGTGGAAATACTTGTCGTAGTAGTGCGTGAACGCCGCGTTGGAACTGCGAACGGTCAGCCCGCTCTTGGCCGTCAGCCACGAGGGCAGGCCCCCGCAGTCCCAGTCGGCCCCGATGAACGGGCCGGGACGCAGGATCACGTAAAGCCCCAACTCCCCCGCCATGCGAATGAAGGCCGTCACGTCCTTGTCGCCTGCGGTGTCCCATTGGCCCTCGACCGTCTCGTGGACGTTCCAGGCCACCGGCGTGGAGATGCAGTTCAGCCCGGCTCGCTTGGCCTTGACCAGCCGGTCACGCCACAGGGCCGCCGGGATGCGAAAGTAGTGCATCGATCCACTGACCAGCCAGACACGCTTGTCATCGATCAGGAAGCTTCGGTCATCGTATGTTACTGTAGTCATAGGTCCAGGCCCCTGGCTACTCAAACCACTTGCGATGCGGGAGATGTCTCATGGGGAATGAGTTTAGGGACTCCATGGGCCGGTTCAACAAAAAAAAGCGGTTCAGTCAAAAGGACGCGGCCCCATACGCTCGCCCCGCCGCCGGTCGATCAGCGCATCGCAAGGGGATTCCGCAGGCGGGGATCGATTGTAACGTCCCGTTAATAAGGGTGTTGTGCGGGCCCCTCGCGTCGATGGATGCGTGATTTCACCAGGAAAACAGGACAGAATCGCTTGGCCATGATCGTCCCCGGATCGGTGGATTCCAGAGTTTGTAAACAATGTGTTTGCAAACTGATAGGCGTCCAGAGCACCCACGGACTTGAGAATATCCGATCCGGACAGCTTTTTCTTGATGTTTTGCGGATATTGGGCTTGATCAGGCCGCGTTGAGGGCCAATCACCCTACGTCAGCTTCACTTCCTTGCCGCTGGCCTGCGACCGGTAGAGGCCGTCGAGAATGGCCATCACCGCCCGGCTCTGGGTGGGGGGGACCGGCACGGGGGTGTTGCCCATGACCGCTTCGGCAAACACGCGGATCTCCTCATGGTGGGGCCGTTGGCCCGAGTCACGCACGTTGATCGTTGTGTCCACGTAGTCGTGGCTCGTCGTGTCGTAATACCCGCATTCCGGCCACGTGATTCCCGCCTTCGTGCCGAACAGATCGATCCGCTGCTCGACCTTGGGCTTCTGGTTGAGCATGAAGCTGCACTCGAGCGACAGGGCCGCCCCGTTGGCGAACCGGACCATGCCGGCGGCGAAGTCCTCGACGTCGAGCTTCCGCTTGTTGTAGTAGCCCCAGTCGAACTCGCTCCAGGCGGCCTTCTGCCTGGCGATCTTCGTCACCGCGATCCCGCTGACGGAGATCGGCTCGAAGTTGCCCATCAGGTGCAGGGCCAGATCCAGGATGTGCACGCCGACGTCGATGCAGCAGCCGCCGCCGGAGTTTTCCGACAGGAGGAAGCCTCGCGTCGTCGGCAGGGACCGGCGGCGGTTGTACCACGCCCGGGCGTAATAGACCTCGCCCAGGCTGTGCGTGGTGACGTACTCCTTCATCGCGAGGCTGGTGTCCATGAATCGCTGGTGCTGGGCGCACATGAGCTTCTTTCGGGCCTTGACCGAGGCGGCGATCATGGCGTCGACTTCCTTCGGCGTCAGGGCAAGGGGCTTTTCGCACAGGACGTGCTTTCCCGCCCGCAGGGCCGCCACCGTACCGCCCTTGTGGAAGCGGTTGGGCGTGACGATGTCGATCACGTCGATGTCCTTGCGTCGCAGCATGCGCCGGGCCGTCGCGTCGACGTTGGGGATGTCGAACTCCTCGGCCCGTTTAGCCGCCGCGTCCGGGTTGATGTCCGTGATGGCCACCAGTTCGCAGTCGTCCAGGCGGGTCCAGCCCTCGCAGTGGATCTTGCTGATTCCGCCGGCGCCGATCATCCCGATGCGCAGCTTGCGTTGTTTCACGTGTGTGCTCCTTGGGTCCGCTAGGGTCTCGTGTCGTTCCCGGCTCGCAGGTTCCGTCCGGGAAACTATCGCCACCCCGCGCCGCGTTGTCAACACGCGGCATGGGATCGACAGTGCGAAATGTTTGCCGATCGCATCGCACATGCTATAGTGGGCCTTGACAGCCCGAAACGACATCCCTAGTATTGCGGGTTATTCCGGTTCGCCCGCCAGCGGACCGATGGCATGGAGACCTACGCGAATGAGACTTTTCTTCTTGCGGTGTGCTGTCTGCTTCGTCGCCCTCGCGCTTGCGGCTTCTCTGCCGGCGGTCGCCCAGGCCTTCAAACCGCCGCCGGTGACGATCGAGGCCGGCTCGCGAGCCACCCTCCTGCCCCAGGACGTTCAGAAGATCACGGCGCACCTGACGTACATCGCGGAGTTCATTCGGAGCGACAAGGCGAACGACCTGGGCGAGTTGCGGGCCGCCTGCAAGACGATAGTCACCACGTTCAAGAACTACACCGAGGCGGCGTACGCCACGGAGGACGCCCGGCAGGACGCCAAGATAATCTCCCCGCAGCTGGCCCTGACCGACCCGGTCAAGAAGATCAACGTCGCGATGGCCCTGTCGAGCATCCCCAGTGCGATGCTCCAACCCGTCCTGGACAAGATGGTCGCCGACCCGAACGTCGCGGTGCGCTATCTCGGCTGGCGGGGCTACAAGGGTATTTTGCCTTTAGTGCTCGCCCAGGGAGGCAAGGCCGCGACGGGGCTGTTCAAGCAGGCCGGCGCCCGCGCCGCGGCCGAGACCTCGCCACGCGTCCTGGCGGCGCTGTGGCGCATGCTGGCCATGTCCAGCCAGGATATCACCAGTCCCGCCCGTGCCAAGGCGCTGGCCATCATGCGGGCCACCTGGCGCAAGCGGTGCTCGACGGTCTACGCGGGCGATGCCGAGATGACCGAGGCGGTCCGTGCCGCGGTGGTCTCGGCGGGGCAGCACGCCGGCCTGGCGCATGCGGCGCTGAAGGGCGGGGCCAACAAGAAACTGGCCAAGCTGCGAACCGGCGCAACGCAGATGATCCTTGACGCGACGTACTGCGCGGCCAAGGCGTACGGGCGGGCCCTGACTGAGGAAACAACGCAGACCCCGTCGGGCCTGGCGGCCAAGACGCTCCTGTACGAGTGCGAGAAATCGCTCAACGACGTGATGGGCCTGGATGGGTTCAAGGCGCTCAAGTTCATACACGAGGCGCTGTTGAAGAAGGACGCGGACCTGCTGATTATCGGAGCGCCCAAGCCATCGGCCAAGTACGGTCTGGGCGTACTGACCTGGGTGCAGTTCCTCAACGACCAGGGCTTCGGCGTCAAGGCGCCGACCGAGGCGATGTTCAAGCCCAAGGCCGCCGCGGCGCCCAAGACGCCCGCGCCAAAACCCGCGACCCCCAAAGCCAAGCCGACCCCCTAGCCGCCCCCGAGCCGAGCCGCCGATGAGATGACACAATGAAGGGATTCTATATCATAGCGCTGGTGGTGGTTGCCGCACTGGCCCTGACGCCCTATCTCTTCCTGCCCGCCCCCGAGCCGGATCTCTATGCGGACCAGGTCGTGCGGTACGGCGTATACAGTTCGGCCGTCCGGTCGGTGGACCCGGCCACTTGCGGCGACACGACATCATCGTCATTCATCGCCAACGTCTTCGAAGGGCTCTACACATACCACTTCCTCAAGCGTCCGGCGCACAGTGCGGTCATCCCGCAGTTGGCGTCCGACGAGCAGGCCACACCCGACGTCTCGGCGGACGGGCTGACGTACACAATCAAGCTCAGGCCCGGCGTGACGTACCACCGCAATCCGTGCTTCGGCGGGAATCCCCTGGATCGTGAAACATGGCAGACGCGCACGATGAAGGCGGAGGACTTCGTCCTGACGTTCAAGCGTGTGGCCGACTATCACATCAACGCGGGCCTGTCGTGGGCCTTCGCAGAGCGGATCAAGGGCATCAAGGCCTATCGCAAGAAGACGCGGGACTACAAGGTGGGCGATTTCACGCGGTATGACCTGGAGGTCGAGGGCCTCAAGGCGATTGACGATCTGACGCTGCAGATCACGCTGGCCGAACCGTACCCGCAGTTCTCGTACGTGCTGGCCATGCACGTGTACGCCCCCATGCCTCGCGAGGCGGTGGACTACTGGCTGGGCACGGAGGACGACGGCAAGGGGAGACGACGCGATATCCCCGAGGACGAGCGCCAGACCGAGTTCCGTGAGGCCAGGCAGCTTGTCGGCACGGGGCCGTATCTCTGGAAGACCTTCGAACGCAAGAACAAGATCGTTCTGGAGCGCAATCCGGACTTCCGCTACGAGGAGTATCCCAGCGAGGGCGCGCCGGCCTTCGACGGCGTGCCCAGCGATGCTGAACTCGGCCTGCTCGACGATAAGGGCAAACAGGTGCCCTTCATCGACGTGCTCCACTTCGACTACGTCGCCCAGTCGTCGTCGGCGTGGATGCTGTTCCTGACCCGCCAGGTCGACGCCAGCGGCATCTCGGAAGACGTTTTCAAGGCCGTTATCAACCCCGACAAGAGCCTTGAGAATCGCTGGAAGCGTCGTCGCATCGGCCTGGTGACTTACTGGACGCCGTCGGTCTACTGGATCGTCTTCAACATGGACGACCCGGTGATCGGGCAGAGCAAGGCCCTCCGCCAGGCGCTGTGCGCGTCGTTCGACGTCGAGAGCTATCTCAAGGTGCTCTTCAATGACCGTGGTCGCCGCGCGGTCAACATCCTGCCCAACACGTTCAAGGGGTGGGAAGAAGCCGGCCCGGGCCCGTACTGCAAGCTGGACATGAAACTCGCCAAGGCCAGGCTCGCCGAAGCCAAGAAGGAGTTGGCGGCCAAGGGTTTGCTGGTCAACGGCGAGATTCCGCCCCTGACGGTGGACCTCGGCGGGCGGGATTCCGAGACGGCCAAACGCGGCGAGTTCTTCCAGCAGCAGTTCGCCAAGCTCGGGGTCAAACTGAAGGTCGTCCTGAACGACTGGCCCAAGCTGCAGGAGAAGGTCAACAACAAGCAGTCCCAGATGTACACGATGGGGTGGCACCTGGACTACCCCGATGCCGAGAACTTCCTCCAACTGTACTACTCGGGCAACATCGCCAAGGGCACGAACAACTCGAACTACTCGAACCCCGAGTTCGACGCCCTCTACGAGAAGGTCCGCGTCATGCAGGACACGCCCGAGCGAACCGAACTGTACGTCAAGATGATCCACATGATCAGCGAGGACTGCCCCGTCCTCCTGCTGACCGAACCCCAGAGCTACGTGCTCGTCTACGACTGGGTCAAGAACTACAAGCCGCACCCCATCGGATACGGGTATTCCAAGTATCGCCGCATCGACACCGAGCTGCGCCGCAGCCTCGGCGGGAAGGAGCGCTAGCAGGCCCTCATGCTCTCCTTCATTGCCCGACGACTGGTTCAGGCGGTCTTCACGCTGCTGGGCGTGATGCTGCTGACGTTTGTCCTGTTCCGCGTGGTTGCCGGCGACGTGACGGCCCAGTTCGTCAGTCCGAAACTCGGCAAGGAGGCCCGCGTCGACTGGCTGCGGAAGAACAAACTCGACCTGCCGATGGTCCTGAACTTCCAGCGACGCCTCGTGGTCGTCGACACCACCATGGGGCCGGGACGCTTCGACGTCCGCAACACCCCGGGCGCCAAGGTCACCGCCGCGGTCGTGCTGGAGCGCGGCACGGAAGAGGACGGCACGGCCGGCATGATCGTCATGCAGGCCGCCCAACTGCTTGACGCCGATACGCCCCTGGTTGAGATCACCGAAGGTGAGCCCTGGCTGGCCAAGGCCAGGCCCGCTCGTGCAGCCAAGCCTCCGGCAACCGCGCCCGCAACGAAGCCGGCTCGCGTTCGCCCGGCCGTGGTGTTCACACTCCGCGACGGGTCGGAGGTCACTGTCGACCTGGCCGCGCTGGCCGACCCCGCCCATCCGGACCGGCCGGCGCCGACGGCGACGTGCGGCGACGTGATGGCGCTGATCAAGAAGCAGTCCGCCGGGAAGCTCAAGCCCCACATATCGCGACTGACGCTGGCCAACGCGTTCAACTCGCAGTTTTGCTGGCACTTGTGGCACAGCGTGACGTTCAGTAACCGCAGCTACAAGACCAAGGAAAAACTGCTCGAGATCATCGGCAAGAAGGCCAAGTTCTCGCTGGCGATCTCCGTGCCGCTACTTGCCCTGGGCTGGTTGGCGGCCATGGTGGTCTCGGCGACGGTGGCGTACTACCGCGGGGGCATGATCGACAAGTTCGGCGTCTTCGTCTGCGTGCTGGGCATGTGCATTCCGTACCTGGTCTACATGATCGCCGGACAGGCCGTCATCTTCGAACTGGCCCCCAGCGCCGCCTGGGGCCTGCACAGCCGTGCGAATATCTTCGTGCCGGTCGGCATTGCCCTGTTCGCCGGACTCGGCGGAAACGTGCGATTCTACCGCACGGTCATCCTCGACGAGATCAACCGCGACTACGTCCGCACCGCGCGGGCCAAGGGCGTGGCCCTGCCGACGATCCTCTTCAAGCACGTCCTGAAGAACTGCATGCTCCCGATCCTGACGTCGCTGGTGGTGGCCATCCCGTTCCTCATCATGGGCTCGCTCCTGCTGGAACGCTTCTTCGGCGTGCCCGGCCTGGGCGACCTGATGGTGGGCAGTGTCTCGGACCGCGACGTGCCGATCATCTCCGGTCTGACGTTCCTGACCTCGGCGATCTACATCGTCGGGCTGCTTCTTACAGACATCCTTTACGCCGTCCTCGATCCGCGAATCCGACTCAGGTGACCCCGTGAGCCAGGCCGACAACACCACACCGAGCATTGACTATGAGGTCCGAGTCGGACGGAGCCTCTGGGCCGATGCCGCCCGCAAGATCGGACGCGACATCCCGGCTATGATCTGCCTCGGTGTTATCGTCCTGTATGCGGTTCTGGCCATCTCGGCCGGGTTCATGTACCCCGACTGGTCCGCGCAGGTCGATTACGAACGCATCCACCAGGCCCCCTCGGACGAGTTCTGGATGGGCACGGACGAGTTCGGGCGGTCGGTCGTCGAGAAGACCATTCTCGGGGCGAAGCTCTCGATGACGGTGGGCTTCATGGCCAACATCATCGCGATCCCGCTGGGCATGTTTCTTGGGGCGGTGGCCGGCTATTACGGCGGGTGGCTCGACGATGCGATCGTGTGGTTCTACACCACGCTGGCGTCCATTCCGGGCCTGATCCGCGTCATTGCCATCTCCTTTGCCTTCCAGGGCGTCGTGCTGTTCGAGGGCACGGCGATGGAGATGGACTTCAGCGGGGCCACCAGCATCGTGCTGGCCCTGTCGATTTCAGGATGGATCGGCACGTGCAGGCTCGTACGGGCCGAGACGATGAAACTGCGCGAGCTGGACTATGTCCTCGCCTCCCGCGCCGCCGGCCGCGGCGGCGTGCCCATCCTGCTGTATCACATCATCCCCAACGTCATGCACCTGGGCATCATCAACTTCTCGCTGGGCTTCATCGGCGCGATCAAGGCCGAGGTCGCCCTGACGTACCTGGGCCTCGGCGTGACGGGCCAGCCCAGTTGGGGACAGATGATCAACGTCGCCGAGATGGGCCTGGTGGTGGGACGGTGGTGGCAGATCACCGCCGCGGCGGCGGCGATGTTTGTCCTCGTCCTGGCGCTGAATATCTTCGGCGACAGGCTGCGCGACGCACTGGATCCGAAACTGCGAACGACATGACCGACAACGGAACATTACTGACCGTTCGCGACTTGCGGACGTACTTCCACACCGAAGACGGGCTGGTCAAGGCCGTCGACGGCGTGAGCTTCGACGTGGCCAAGGGCAAAACCTTCGCGCTGGTCGGCGAGAGCGGGTGCGGCAAGAGCGTCACGGCGTTTTCGATCATGCAACTGCTCATGATCCCGCCGGCCGAGATCGCCTCCGGACGAATCGACCTGCTCGGACAGAACCTTCTCGACCTGTCCGAGAAGGAGATGCGCGACGTCCGCGGCGGGAAGGTCTCCATGATCTTCCAGGAGCCGATGACCTCCCTGAACCCGGTCTTCACCTGCGGCAGCCAGATCGTCGAGGCGATCGAACTGCACCAGAATCTCCGCGGCGCCGCAGCCCGCGGCGTGGCGGTCGAGATGCTTGCCAAGGTGGGCATTCCCGATCCGGCCAGGCGATTCGAGGAGTATCCGCATCAACTCTCGGGCGGTATGCGACAACGCGTGATGATCGCGATGGCCCTGTCGTGCAGCCCGCGGCTGCTCATTGCCGACGAGCCCACCACCGCACTGGACGTGACCATCCAGGCGCAGATCCTCGACCTGCTGGCCGAGATCCAGCGGACCGATGACCTGGGCATCATGCTGATCACGCACGACCTGGCCGTGGTGGCCGAGGTCGCCCACCGCGTGGCGGTGATGTACGCGTCGAAGATCGTCGAGCAGACGGACAAGGACACGCTGTTCGCCGCGCCGCTGCATCCATACACGCAGGGCCTGTTCCGCTCGATCCCGCGGCTGGGCGAACTGACCGAGCGACTCGAGACCATCCCCGGCTCCGTGCCGAACCCCCTGAACTTCCCGCGCGGCTGCAAGTTCCACCCCCGCTGCCCCCTCGGCCGGGACAAGCCTCGCTGCAGAACCCAGGAACCCGACCTCCGCGAAGTGGCCCCCGACCACTACGTCGCCTGCTGGGAGTGCCCCGGATACGACGCGCCCGCCGACGGTCCCGCGACACCGCAAACGCCTCCTCCCGCGTCCACGGATCAGGAGGATGAGAACCCGTGATTCAAGAGACCACTGACAATCCGACTCCCGCCGCCGACGAGAAGCCTGCTCCGCCGATCCTGACCGTCAGCGGGTTGAAGACCTACTTCCGCGTGGGGGGCGGACTGTTTGGCGGCAAGCGGGTGGTCAGGGCCGTCGACGGCGTGGACCTGACGCTGAAGCGCGGCCGCACGCTGGGCCTGGTGGGCGAGAGCGGGTCGGGCAAGACGACGGTGGGGCGGACGATCCTGCGGCTGATTCCCGCCGAGGCGGGGCAGGTCACCTTCGACGGGCACGACGTGTTCTCGCTGAAGGGAGCCGAGTTACGGGACCTGCGACGCCGGATGCAGGTCATCTTCCAGGACCCGGCCGGTTCGCTGAACCCGCGGATGACCATCAACAACATCGTCGGCGAGCCGCTGAAGGTCCACACGCGAATGGCGCGGGCCGAGCGGCGATGGCGCGTGGGCGAGTTGCTCGAGCGCGTGGGCCTCTCGCCCGACTACGCCGGACGGTATCCGCACGAGTTCTCCGGCGGACAGAGGCAGCGGATCGGCATCGCCCGGGCACTGGCCAGCGAGCCGGACTTCATCGTCTGTGACGAGCCGGTCAGCGCACTGGACGTGTCCATCCAGGCGCAGATCCTCAACCTGCTCAGCGACCTCCAGGACGACCTGGGCCTCAGCTACCTCTTCATCGCCCACAACCTCGCCGTCGTCGAGCACTTCGCCGACGAGGTCGCCGTCATGTACCTCGGGCGGATTGTCGAAATCGCCTCCAAGCAGACGTTGCTTGGTGAGACCGGGAAACTGAGGCATCCCTACACGCAGTCGCTCCTGTCGGCCGTGCCGCAGATCGACCCCAAGGCCCGAAAGGCCCACGTCCAACTGCCCGGCGAGATGCCCTCGCCCATGAATCCGCCGACCGGCTGCACCTTCCACCCGCGCTGCCCGCTGACGCGTGAACTGGCCCGGGAGATGCCTCCCGGCGACGTGACGATGATTCGCAGCGAGGGCGAGCAGGTCAAAGTCGCCCGCCGCTGCACCGAGCAGCGCCCCGAACTGCGCCCCACCGGCGAGGACCCAACCCACTGCCACGCCTGCCTCCTGAGGCAGGACTGATCGTCAGTTGTCCGTCGGTCTCAGCCCCGCTTGTTGGGCGGCCGCGGCGTCCAGGACGATCGAGAGCTTGCCGCTTGTCGGCTTGACTCGCGCCGCGGGCAGGGGGCGCCGGGCGGTCTCGTCTTCGCTCAGAAGCCCCGCGACGGCCCGCGCCTTGTCGCCGCCGGTGACCAGAAACACCACGTTCTTGGCCGCGTTGATCAGCGGGAAGGTGAACGTCATCCTGTGGCGCCCGAGCACGGGCACGAAGTAGGCCGTAACGAGCTTCTCCTGTTCGTCAAGGGCGTCGGTGCCTGGGAAGAGGCTGGCGGTGTGGCCGTCTCCCCCCATGCCGAGCAGGACCAGATCGAAGGCGGGCAGTTGACCGTCGTTGCATGGGGGCACGCCGCGTCGAATCGTGGCTTCGTAGTCCGACGCCCCCTGGTCCAGTTGGCCGGTGTCGGCGGGCATGGGATGAATCCGCCCGGGCTGGATCGGCACGTGATCCAGCAAGGTCTGCTGGGCCATCCGGTAGTTGCTCTCGACGTGGTCCTGGGGCACGTCGCGCTCGTCGCCGAAGAAGATCTCCACGTTGTGCCACGGCACCTCGCCGCTGAGGGCGGCCCCCGCGAGCATGAGGTACAGCCCGTGCGGGGTGGTCCCGCCTGCAAGGGCTATTCGGCAGAGAGAGTCATCGGCGGCCGCGTCGCAGATAATCTGCTTGATCATCTCGGTGGCGATCCAGGTCGCCTCTTCGGCCGTCTGCTTGACTACGACGTGTCTGGAGGGATTGGCGCAGGTCATAGTGCCCTTATTGTACGCACATCGCCTCCGACTGCCTGTGCCTTGTCGTTCAATCTTGTCTGTTCCATGTTTAGCGGGCGTGCTTGCTCGCCGCGTTTCCGTTCGATTCATGCAACGTGTTCGCCGCGTGTCGGC
>CAZVEV010000053.1:0-26792 GCA_964625865.1 uncultured Planctomycetaceae bacterium
GAATTCCGATCTACTCGTTGCGGCTGGATGGTTCTCCGACAGGCTCCTAGCCGCCGTGCTACGGGGGACTCCTCCACCCCGACGGCGCCGATCGCCGACGATGCGGGCCTCGCCGGGAGTGATCCCGCAGAACGTGCAGGTCTGCTGCTGACGAAAAAAAAAGTGCTCCCAAAGCGGTTTCCCGGTCAGTTTAGGGTTGACAG
Organism: uncultured Planctomycetaceae bacterium; assembly: GCA_964625865.1. Taxonomy (GTDB): domain Bacteria; phylum Planctomycetota; class Phycisphaerae; order SM23-33; family SM23-33; genus CAZVEV01. The sequence continues at coordinate 204 of CAZVEV010000053.1, forward strand.
ATTGCGGATTGTGGTATAAACTCCTGGGTATGGTGGGCCGTGGAGCTAGTGCTCACGCCTGCGGCCCATGCTCATCGCTCTTTGCCTTAGTTGGACCCCGCTGGGAGGCGGGCAGAGGAGAATCGCTTGGCTCTGTAGCAAGCGAGGGCTGAGAGATCGTTCGGTTGGAGTTGTAGTGCAGTTCGGGCAGGGACGCCGATAGGAAACTGTCGGACGCTGAACCGCTGCATAGCCCACCCAGACGATCTCTCATTTTTTTTCTGCGCTCAGAGAAGACAGGTCGAAGCTCCAAGGTCGAAGGTCAAAGCCAAGGCCGCATCGTGCGGAGCCGGGGACTGCTGTCTGTTGACCTTCGACCTTGGACCTTTGACCTTCTCACCCCGACCCCAGGATCGTCTGGATGATGCTGATGGCGTTGAACAGCACGTGGATGCCGATCGCCGCCACCAGGCGCCCGGTTCGTTCGTAGTTGTACCCCAGCACGAGCGACAGGACGAACAGGGCGGGCAGGTGCTGCGGCGTGCTGAAATGGATCGATGCAAAGGCTGCCGAGGTTATCACGACGGCCACCCACGGCTGACGCGTGTAGCGGCGGAGCATGGACTGGAGCAGGCCGCGGAAGAAGACCTCCTCGGCCAGCGGGGCCATCACCACCGCGGAAAACACGATCGCCACGTGCCACCCCGGTTCCAGGTCCCTCAGGGCCGCCAGCATGGTGTGCTCGTGAACCAGACCAAACGGCCTTAGCAGCAGCACCGACAGCGCGGACAGACCGATGCACACCGGAAAGACCGCAAGGACGGCTACCACGCTTCGCGCCCCGTCGTAGAACCAGTGTCGCATCGACAGCCCGAGCCCGCGCGACAGGCCCAGCGGGAACCCGCGGACCGCGACAAGAAGGCTCGCTAGCAACCACAGCACTTGCCCCGCCATGCCGGCCAGCAGGACCGTGCGGATGTCGATCTTCGATTCCCCGATCGTGCAGGGCGGCCCGGCCCACTCCACCGTGTGCGACAGGACCTGCTGTCCGACGACCGTCACGCCCAGCCAGAGCACCAGCAGGGCCACCAGCGACAGTGGCGTCAGCGTGTTCGGCCTGCCCGGCGTGCGGTCCAGCCGCAGGTTCTTCGGATGCACGGCGCGCCGGAGAATCCAGACCACCAGCAGGAGCGTCCCGATCGCCAACAGCGACAACTGCGAACCGGTCATCTTGTCGGCCTCGGCGGCCGCCACCATCGACATCACACACGCCGACAAAGCGTTTGACATTACTTCACACTGCCTAGTAACGTGGCGTCGCGCCGGTGCGGCCAGACCGCGTTCCGACGTGCGCCACGAGGACAATCCAACCGACACCACCGCAAAGGCGATTTTCGATGGCCCGGAATATATTGCAGACCATCCTGGAAACCAAGCACAAAGAGGTCGCTGATCTGCGTGCCCGCACCGGCGAGGCGGACGTGCAGGCCCAGGCCCGCGCCGCCGACGCGCCGCGCGACTTCTTCGCCGCACTGACGCGCCCCCCGCGACGCCTGGTGAACCTGATCGCCGAAGCCAAGAAGGCCTCCCCGTCAGCCGGCGTGATCCGCCCGGATTTCGATCCCGCCGCCATCGCCAGGGGCTACCAACTCGGCGGGGCCGACGCCATGAGCGTCCTGACCGATACCGAGTACTTCCAGGGCCATCTCGACTATCTCCGCGCCGTCCGGGCCGCCGTCGACCTGCCCGTCCTGCGCAAGGACTTCATCATCGACCCGATCCAGATCACCGAGAGCCGCGCCGCCGGGGCCGACGCGATTCTCCTGATCGCCGCCGCCCTCGACGGACCGCAACTGACGGATTTCGCCGCCCTGACGGCTGAACTCGGCATGACCGCGCTGGTCGAAGTCCACAACGCCGACGAACTGGACAAGGTCCTCGCCGCCATCGACTTCGCCGGCGCCCGGCGCCTGCTCGGGGTCAACAACCGCGACCTGACGACCTTCACGGTGGACATCGGCACGACGGTGCGCCTGATTGCCTCGCTGGCCCCCGACGTGCCGGTCGTCAGCGAGTCCGGCATCAAGACGCGCCAGGACGTCGAACGTCTGGCCGCCGCGGGGGTCAAAGCGCTGCTGGTCGGCGAGACCCTCATGCGCTGCGGTGACGCGACGGCGGGCATCGATGACCTGCTCGGGCCGGTCTCCGCATAGGCCGTAGGGCGCGCAACGCGTTGCATCCGGAACAAACAGGCAATCCCTCCCGCGTGCAAGCGAGTTGCACGCCCTACATCCACGTGCGGGCGCCCCTCGCGAGGCCATGCGTGACTCCTGACCTGAGTTGCCCGTCAATTGCGAGACAGCAAACGCCCACCGGTCCCATCCCGTGGGGTACTCGCGAGCGAAGTAATGCTCTACATCGACGACAGGCTTTGTCCGAACTCGCCCAGGTAGACCTTGCCGTCGATGGTGATGAAGGTGGCGTAGCAGCCGTGTCGGCCGGTGATGACGGTGGTGTCGCCGGTGGTCTTGACGCGGGGGTTCTCCAGCCAGCCGTAGTAGTAGGTCAGGCTGCGGAGATTCTCGTGGTGGAACTTGGTCTTCCAGTCAACCTTGCCGTACTTGGCGGTCAGCGTCTTGACGTACGCCGGGGCGAGCATGTGGTCGCAGATGTAGTCGAAGTCACCGGCTTTGGCCTTGGCGGCCGCGGCGGCCATCGCCTGCTTCCAGGTCGTCGGCACGCCGGTGGCAGCGGTCGGGACCGCCAGGTCCAGGCAGATCAGGGCCTCGGCGTCGCGGAGGAACAGGTGGCCTTTGGCGTAGGCGGGGTGGCACCAGTTCTTGCCGCAGACCTTCGCCCGGGCGACCATGCGGAGGGCTTTCGGGTCGGCGGCGATCATGAACAGCGTGCCGTCCTCCGCCAGTCCGAGGACGTTCCGGCCCATGGCGATGAAGGCCGCATACCCTTTGCCGAACATCCGCGTCTCGGTCCAGTCTTTGGCCCAGGCCCGCTCGCCGCTTCGCACGTCGATGCAGATCAGCTTCCGCGCGCGACCCAGGCCGTACAGGTAGCGCCCGACCGCCACCGGGTTCGAGAAGTTCACCGGCGAGGACTTGTTGACCCACGCCCGCTCGGCACGCAGGCCGTCACCGTCTTGCGAGACCTTGATGCCGATCAATCCGGCAAGATACGACGAGACGATCACCATGTCGCCGATGACGACCGGCGTGATGCAGTGTCGCCCGACGCGCGTCTTGACCGGTACGCGCCACAGCAGCTTCCCGTCGGCCGCCGCCAGCCCGATCGCTGCGTCGGCTGTGAAGGACACTACCTGCTTGACGCCCGCGATGGTCGCGACGATCGGTCCACCGTGCCCGGCCGCATCAGACTGTGACTTCCAGATCACCCGCCCGGTGGTCTTGTCGAAGCAGACCACCGACGCGCCGCTGCGCCCACCGACGTCGACGAACATCCGCTCGCCATCGATGAAGGGCGAGCCGGTGTATCCGTGCCGGCTGGCACCGGGGGCGGCGCCGCGCTCACCCGAGAAGACGGCCCCGTGGTCCTTGACGAAGTTCGTCCGCCAGATCACCTTGCCGTCCGCGGCCCCGAGGCACCGAAACTCGCCGCGACACGACAACACGTAGACGCGATCGCCGTCAACCAGCGGCGTGCTGCGCGGCCCGACGGGCGAGTGGGCGTCCCGGAACGTCTCGTCCAGTGTCGCACGCCACAGCTCCTTGCCCGTCGCCGCGTCGGCTGCCAGGACCGTCTCCTTGCCCCGCTGGTTGTCCAGGATGAACACCCGCTTGCCGCCGACCACGGGCGAGCCGAGCCCAAAGCCGATCTTCGCCCGCCACAGGACCTTGGGCTTGGCGGGCAGCGTCGTGGGGACAGGAACGCCCGGTGCCACGTGCCCCATGGCGGCTGGGCCGCGCCAGCGAGGCCAGCCCTCGCCCAACGCCAGACCCGCCAGGACCAGCAGACAGCCGATGAGAACGTAGGGTTTCATGTCGCTCGATCCGGAGTACTCGCAGCGAAGCTTGCCCCGCGACCGCCGCGGCGCCAGCGTGATTCTATCACGCGCCCGAGGATCAACCAGCGTTTTCCGGAGCAACACGCCGCTGGCCACTGACGTGAAGTGGCCAGCCCCTCTGCGCGAGATTGGGACTGGCAGCTTCATCGGCCAAGTCATCCGGCTACGATTCTGGGGCTTGCTTGGCAGGCGGCGGGACGGTAGCGTAGCAGGCAGAGGCGAAGGCATGAGGATTGCACTTGATCGAGAGAAGGACGGTCGCTGGATAACGGAAGTGCCCGACCTGCCCGGGGTCATGGCTTATGGAAGAACGCGGAATGAAGCGATACTTCGGGTCCAAGCCTTGGCTCTGCGCGCTATCGCTGATCGTCTCGATCATGGCGAATTGACTCCGGATCCATCCGGCGTGTTCGACTGTCCGGCGTGAGAAGTCGCACGCCAAGTCACAGAGCCTGTGTATTCCTTGCTGGCCACTGAAGTGGCCAGCCCCCGTGTTGCTGCGTGGCACAGGAGTTGACCGATGAGAGCATTTCGACGACGTGGCGTGTTCGGACGTGGCGTGGCGATGGTTGTCGCGTTGCTGTGCGCCGGGCTGTGGACTGCGGCGGCCTCGGCGGCGGACGGGGCGCCGATTGACAAGAAGGCGCAGGCCGCCCGCAGACCCGGGACGTACCTCGCGATCTTCATCAACGGATACAGCGGCGATCCGATGCCGAAGGACCCCGCCGAGTTCGAGAAGCTACTGGTCGCCATCACCACGAAGGGCCACTTCAACGCCGTTCTCTGCAAGTACACCCCGCAGCGCGAGGCCCTGTGCAGGAAGCACACCGTGCGGATGGTGGTGGACCTGCTGGCCGACGGGTTGCACGTGTACCGGAACCCCAAGGAATGCGAAGCCCTGCTCAAGACGCTGAGGGGCAACAAGACGGTGGTGGCGTATCACCTGTGGGCGGACCGGTTCGGCAAGACCGGGCCCGGGCGGGCGCGGGACGTCAACAACGTCCACGCCTGGGACCCCACGCACGCGACGTACATCGGCACGTACAAGAACTACGGGCTGAACTTCCTGGCCAGGTCCGACTTCATCAGCTACTACGACTTCTCGTGGAAGCGGGGCCCGCACAAGAACTTCCCGCACCTGCTGTCGGCCTGGCAGACCGCGAAGGTTCACGACAACCGGCTCGGCCGCTACTGCGAGACCGACGCGGGCCTGGCGGGGAAGGGCAATCCCAACCGCCTGCTGTACATCCAGACCACGTCGATCGCGTTCGGACTGCGGGCGGCGATGTGGCATATCGGCTCGCGGATCATGAACATGAAAACGTTCGAGCTGAATCAGTACGGCAAGGACCTTGCCGGCGTCAACGCGTGGATCGAGCCGATGCGGGCCGAGATCGCGAAGATCGGCCTGCCGAGGGCCGTCTACTCCACGCCGTGGACCACCGACTGGAACCACCGCCCCGTGGCCGCCAAGCCCGGCCAGACCGTCATGCCGCCCGGGCTGGAGAAGAATGGCTTTCCGACCGACTTCTGGGTCCAGCCGGCCGGCGGGGAATTCGTGATGGGCGTCTCGAAGTACGACGGGACGGACAAGGACGTGATCTTCATCGCGAACCACGACGCCTACGGCGAGCAGGACGTCAAGCTGAAACTGTCCCGGTCGGCCAAGGCCCGCCTGTTCAACCGCGCGACGCGGAAGTACGATGACCTGCCCGCCGCCGGCGCCACGATCCGTTTCAAGCTGGACCCCGCCGGCGGGGCGATCGTGCTGTTCGAGTAGGCGCGACCCAAGCAGTCTCCGAATGAGGAGTGCAACATGATGCGATGGACCGTGCACGTCGCTGCCGTTCTCGTCCTGGTCGGACAAACACTCGCAGCGGATCCCAAGCCGCCGAAGGGCCTGCCCGACACGACCGAATCGGCCAAGCTCATCGCGAAGATGCCGAAGACCGTCAGCGGCCGCGTGTGGATCGACCGGAACCTCAACAAGAAGCTCGATGACGGCGAGGGCCTCGTCGGGGCCCGCGTGACGGACGGTGTGGACTTTGTGCCTGTCGATGCGACCGGCGCCTATTCCATAACGATCAAGCCGGACCCGGTGATCCCGTACACCCCCAGCCGGACGGTCTCGGTCAGTTGGCCCGACGGAGCCTGGCCCGTGAGGGCGGGATGGACGGGCAAGTGGGGGTGGCACGCGCGGCTGAAGGACATCAAGAATCCGAAGAAGGTCGACTTCCGCTTCGTGCCGATCCGCAAGACGCAGTGGCCGATGTGCATCTCGTTCGGCACGGACCCTCACGACTACATGCGGCGTCCGCAGAACGCCGTCTATCGCGATGAAGTCGCAACCGCCGGAGATCACGTCCAGTTCAGCGTGATGGGGGGCGACCTGGGGTATCTCGGTTTCGCCAACGCGGACACCGGGTTCTCGACCATCGCACAGTACACGGGGCACTTCCCCCATATGCTGGTGCACCTGATTGGGAATCACGACGTGGTGGGCATCCACAGCAAATGGTGGAAGGTGCCCCACGAGAACGCGGGCAACGGGGCGTTCACGAAGTACCTGAATCCCGTGCGATGGTCGTTTACGCGGCAGGGGGTGCACTTCATCGGCATGGACTGGGGCCACGAGGGCGGTCGCGGGTTCGAGTGCGGGACGGCGGACTCGGCGGCGGCCTGGATGGAGAAGGACCTCAAGTCGCTGCCCAAGGGCACGCCGACGTATCTCTTCGTCCACATGTGGTCGGCCAACACCGACAAGCTCTGCCAGAAGTACGGCGTCAAGCTCCTGCTGGCCGGCCATTCGCACCGCAACATCTGCGCCGCGCCTGTCAGTCCGGGCCGGCCCACGCCGTTGTGGACGAAGATGAGCCTCTACACGCTGCTGTACATCGACAGAAACGGGGACTTCGAGTTCGTCGATCGGTGCATCTACAAGGGCGGCCGCCGCGGTTGGGACGAACGTTGGGTGCACAGTCGCCGGGCCTGCGCCCTGTTGCACGATTGGCCGCAGGCCGGCAAGGAGTACACGCTGGAGCACAACGGACTGAAGGACGTCACGCTGACCGACGGAGTGAAAACCATTGCGCCGGTCAAAGGGGCGACCTACGACGTGCGGATCGGCGCCGTCGGCGCCGGCGCGGCCCCGGCCAAGCGGTACGGCGTGCGGATTGTCCCCGTCAAAGGCGAGCCGCTCGAGTTCGTCTATGCCGAACGAAATCGCCTTGAACTGATGGGACTCAAGACGTTCTTCGACCGCGTCATCCGCTTCGCAGGCCCCACCACAACGCCGGAGAAGTGGCTGGAACTGCGCATCATCGTCATGCCGGACCGCGTCCGCGTAATCGCAAACAGCCGCCTGCACTACGAGAAGTTCATCAAGCTCGGCCCGGCGCGAAAGATCGAGATCTTCGCCGCCGGCGGCTCGGCTGAATTCGCCCGCGCCGACGTGTGGCAGCGTGACTGGACGGGAAAGAAGATCAAGCGCACCGCCAATACGCCGTAGGTCTTCTGTCGCCCCGAGGTTACTGAATGACTCAACGAACAGCATGTATGGCATGGATAGTGGCATTTGGGGCGGCCGGCTTCTGCGCGACGGGTGATGTCCGGGCCGGGGGCGCCGTCACGTTGAATTCCCGAGCCGACGGGTATCGCGGGATCTGGTACATGAACCAGCCCTCCAACGACGAGTACGTCTACAAGTACAGCGGCGGGCTCGGGACGTACTGCGCCAAGCACAAGCCCTTTGCCGTCTACTGCGCCAAGGTCCACAAGACGTTCTTCTGCTACGGCGGGACGACCGCAGAGAGCAACCGCAGACTCCTGCACATGGTCTCGTACTACGACCACAGAACCCGCACGGTCCCGCGACCGACGGTGCTGCTGGACAAGAAGACCAGCGACGCGCACGACAACCCCGTGATCGCCGTCGACGCCAAGGGCTTTGTCTGGATCTTCTCGACGTCGCACGGGACCAGCCGCCCTTCGTACATCCACAAGAGCCGCCGACCCTACGACGTCAGCGGGTTTGACCTGATCCGCGCGACCAAGCGGTCCGGCGGGCGCGACGTGGCGATGACGAACTTCTCGTACATGCAGGCCTGGCCCGGGCAGGCGGGGGGCTTTGCGTGCTTCTTCACGCGGTACAACTACCCCGCACCCCGAACGCTGTGCTTCATGACGAGTCGCGACGGGGCGACGTGGTCGGCATGGCAGCGCCTGGCGGCTATGGACAAGGGGCATTATCAGATCAGCGCCTCTGCGCCGGGGCGGGCGGGGACGGCCTTCAACTACCATCCGAAGCCCAGGGGCCTCAACTGGCGAACAAACCTGTACTTCATCGAGACGACCGACGGCGGAAAGACGTGGCGGACGGCGGGCGGCAAGCCGCTGAAGCTGCCGCTGACCGATCCGGCAAGCCCGGCGATGGTACACGACTACCGGCGCGAGAAGCTCAACGTCTACCTGAAGGACATCCGGTACGATTCTGCCGGGCGGCCGGTGATCCTGTACATCACATCGAAGGGCTACCAGTCCGGACCGGCCGACGACCCGCGGACGTGGACGACGGCCCGCTGGACCGGCAAGGCGTGGGACATCCGTCCGGTCACGACGTCGGACAACAACTACGACATGGGGTCGCTGTACCTGGAGGGTGGCGGCACCTGGCGAATCATCGGCCCGACCGAGACCGGCCCGCAGCCGTACAACCCCGGCGGGGAGATGGCCATGTGGACGAGCACTGACCGCGGGGCGACGTGGCGCAAGGTCAGGCAACTGACGCGGAACAGCCCCCGCAACCACACCTACGCCCGCCGCCCGGTCAACGCGCATCCGGACTTCTACGCCCTCTGGGCCGACGGCCACGGGCGAAAGCCCTCCCTCTCCACGCTCTACTTCTGCGACCGGGCCGGGACCGTCCGTGTCCTGCCGCGCAAGATGACCACCGAGACCGCCACGCCGGCGCTGCTGAAGTAGTACTGCAAACGCCCACGGGTTCCACCCCGTGGGGTATCCGCAGACAAGGAGTACTTCCGATATAGGGTGCTGCAAACGGGTCTGCGAAGGTGATGGATTCTCAGTCGCGGACACCCCCCAGGGTGGAACCTGGGGGCGTTTGCCTGTTTCGGTAATCCGCGCTGCTACTACTTCGCGTCCATCCAGTTCGTCCCCGTTCCCACGTCGACTTTCAGTGGGACGCGAAGGGCGATGGCGCCGGACATCTCGGTGACGATCATGTCCGTTTCGGCCTCCACGTCGGCTGTGGGGATCTCGAAGACCAGTTCGTCGTGGATCTGCAGGAGCATCTGCGAGGGGCGGCCCTCGCGGCGGATGCGGGCGTCGATGTTGATCATGGCCTTCTTGATCAGGTCGGCGGCCGAGCCCTGGACGACGGAGTTGATGGCCAGGCGCTCGGCCGCGGCGCGACGCTGCTTGTTGCGCGAGTCGATCTCGTGGATCGGGCGCCGTCGCCCGAAGATCGTCTCGACGTACCCGTGGGCCTTCGCGGCGGCAATGCACTCCTGGAGGAACTCGTCGATCAGGGGGAACCGCTGCTTGTAGCGTCGGATGAACTCGGCGGCCTCGCTTCGTGGAATCCGCAGCGCCACCGACAGTCCGAACGCCGTCTGCCCGTAAACGATGCCGAAGTTGACCCCCTTGGCTCGCCCACGCTGCTCGGGCGTCACGTCGTCGAGGCTGATGCTGAAGACCTCGGCCGCCACCGTCCGGTGAATATCCTGGCCGGCGTGGAAGGCGGCGTTCATCGTCGGGTCTTCGCAGAGGTGGGCCAGTACGCGGAGTTCGACCTGCGAGTAGTCGGCCGCCAGAAGCGTGCAGCCTTCCGCGGCAACGAACGCCGAGCGGATCTGCCTGCCCTCTTCGGTGCGGATCGGGATGTTCTGCAGGTTCGGGTCGCTGCTGGACAGTCGCCCAGTGGCCGTGCCGGCCTGGTGGAAGCTCGTGTGGACTCGCCCGGTTCGCGGGTGGATCCGCTGGCCGAGCGCCTTGAGATACGTGCCCAGCAACTTCATGAGCTTGCGGTAGTCCAGGACCAGGCCGGGCAGCTCGTGTTCGGTCGCCAGTTCACCCAGAACCGACGCGTCGGTGCTCGGGCCGGTCTTCTTCTTCTTGAGCACGGGCAGGCCCAGATCGGTGAACAGGACTTCGGCCAGTTGCTTGGGCGAGTCCGGATTGAACGGGCGACCGGCCAAGTCGAGTATCCTGTCGCGCAACGTGTCAGCCCGCGCCGACAGGGCCGCAGACATTCGGTTCAGCGAGCCCGGGTCCACGGTGACGCCGCGGCGTTCCATGGCCACCAGCACGGGCAGGAGGGGCATCTCCAGGTCCGTCATCAGGGCGGTCAGCCCCTCGGTGTCCAATCGTCCGGCCAGCACGTCCGCCAGGCGCAGCGTCACTTCGGCGTCCTCGGCGGCGTAGGGGGTTACGGTCTCCACGGGCACGGCGTCCATAGTGGTCTGGTGTCGCCCGCGACCGATGACTTCCTCGATGGGGATGCACCGGTGGTTGAGCATTTCGGCGGCCAGCGCGTCGAGCTTGTACGTGATGCGTGACGAGTCCAGCACGTGGGCGGCAACCATGGTATCGAACAGCGTGCCGCCCACGGCCATCCCCGCCTGGGCGAGCACGATGATGTCGTACTTGATGTTCTGCCCGATCTTTTCGACGGCCTCGTCGGCAAGGACGGGCCCGAGCTTCTCGCGGACGAGGTCCACGTCGAGCGTTCGCGCCCCGAGCGGGCCCTTGACGGGGATGTACACGCCATGCCCGGCCCGCCACGCCAGCGAAATGCCCACCAGGTCCGCCCACATCGGCAGGACGGACGTGGTCTCGGTGTCCACCGCCAGCCGCTTCACGCCGGCCAGGTCCGCCACCAGCGCGTCCAGCGCCTCGGGCGTGTCGACGCAGACGTAATCCGCGTCGGCGGCGGTTGTCTGTCCGCTCGCCGCCGCCGTTGCCTCGATGTCCATCGTGGCCTCGCCTCCGCCGGCGCCTGCATCCTCCAACTGGTCGATCAGGCGGTTGAAGCCGAGTTCGGCGAAGATCGGGCGGACGGCCGCTCCGTCGATGCCTGAATACGTCATTGCATCCAGGTCGAGGTCCACCGGCACGTCGCGCTTGAGCGTGACGAGTTGGCGTGACAGGTCGACGGCCTCTCGACCGGCCTGGAGGCGCTCCTTGAGTTTGGGTGTCTGCTCGTCGGCATGGTCGAGCACGCCGGCGGCCGTGCCGTACCTGGCGATCAGCTTGACCGCCGTCTTGATGCCCACCCCCGGCACGCCGGGGATGTTGTCGCTGGAGTCGCCCATCAGGGCCTGGACCTCGATCGCCTGGTCGGGACGATAGCCCTTTCTTTGCTCGATCTCGGTCGGCCCCCACGTCTGGTCCTTCATCGGGTCGTACAGCAGGACGTGCTCGCCGACGAGCTGGTCGAGGTCCTTGTCGCGGCTGACCAGGACGACCTGGAGGTCTTCACTGGCGAACTTCTCGGCCGCGGTGGCCAGGATGTCGTCGGCCTCGTGGCCCTCGGAGGCGAGGATCGGGATGCCCATCGCCCGGACGATCTGCACGATGCGTTCGGCCTGCGGAATGAGATCCTCGGGTGTGGCGGTGCGCGTGGCCTTGTAGTCGGGGTAGATGCGGCGTCTTTCGAGCTTCTCGCGTGGCCCGTCGATGGCCATCGCGAGGTAGTCCGGTTGGCGGTCAGCGATGAACTTCAGCAGCATGGAGCAGAAGACGTACGTCGCGCGGGTCGGCTCGCCGGTAGGGCTTGTCAGGTCGCGGAACGGTGCGTGGTAGGCCCGGTGGATCTGCGAGTGCCCGTCGATGATATAGAGTGTCTTGCCCATCTTCGCCACGCTACCTCCCTCCGCAGGCGGCGTCAACGCCTTTGCGCCCCGACGTTGGTGGCCTGGAGCGGTGCGACGTTCTGTCGTTCTGCAGAACGTCGGAATGTCGCACCGGTGGCCGAGGGGGTCCGTTGCCGGCGGGTGGGCGGACCCGGTCCTCTCTGTCACCGTGGTCAGCCAGACCGTCTGGCACGCACGAGGAGGCGGCCTAAGCGACGATCTCTCGTTCGAAGGGGGTAGAGGTGTCTTTGCGTCCGGCATGCGGCTACGGGGCGGCTATGGGGCTTGGCCCGGGTGCCGTCAGACACGCGGTACCGACCAGCGTCTGGAATGACGACGTTCTGTCGTTCTGCAGAACGTCGGAATGTCGTGCTGAGCAGTGGCGACGCGGGCCTGGGAAGTCACGTGTGGTTCAGAAGAGGGGGGACCTTCACGGGCGTAGTAGCCGGCAGCCGGCCGTCGGTGTCTGCCGTCGTCAAGGCGCACTGGAATCACAAGACGCTCTTGAACCAGCAGTTGTCGACGTTCGTTTCCCGGCTACTGACTACCGGCTACCGGATACCAGCCTATCCCGCGACGCAGTGCGCACTTGCACCAAAGTGGTATCCGGAGTCCGCCCTCTCTGAGCCACGCCGGAAGGTGAGTTGAGATCGCAAAGAAAAACGCAAGAAAAGCTATTGTCCCGGGGACTGCAACGCGATATCATATGCGGCTCGCGCGGCGACGGGTCTTGCCGACACGTCGCCGGAGCGCGTACAGGCTGGGTGTTCCAGCCGCCTTCCCGCCGGGCCTCAGGCGGGCGCGATGCCCGGTTCGCCGTGAACCGGGACCTGCATCGCGTTTCGATACGAGACGGATAACACAAGGCAGACCATGGTAGATCGCAATCTTATTCGGTCGCTGGACATCAGCGACGACGACATTGAACAGCAGTTGCAGGGGGCCTTCGGGGCGGACTTCAACCTGGACGAGGTGGTTCAGGACAAGACGGCGCATGAAACCGGCGTGATTCTCAACGGGCGGATTGTCGCCCTCCTCGGCGACGACGTGATCGTCGAAGTCGGCCTCAAGAGTGAAGGGGCCGTCGACGTCGGCGAGTTTGAGGACGCCAGCAAGATCGAGATCGGCGAGCGGGTCGAGGTCTTCCTCGAAGAGGTCGAGTCCGACAGCGGGCTGGTGGTCCTCTCGAAGCGCAAGGCCGACCGTATCCGCGGGTGGGAACGGATCCTGGAGACCAACAGCGAAGGCGACGTGGTGACCGGCGTGGTGACGCGGAAGATCAAGGGCGGGCTGCTGGTGGACATCGGCGTGCCGGCCTTCCTCCCGGCCAGCCAGGTCGACATCCGCCGCCCGGGCGATATCGCCGAGTACATCGGGCGTGAGATCGAGTCGAAGATCCTCAAGATCGACGAAGACCGTCGCAACATCGTCGTCTCGCGCCGCAAGCTCATCGAGGAGCGTCGCGAAGCGGCCAAGCTGTCGCTGCTGGCCGAGATCGAAACGGGCCAGACCCGCAAGGGCCAGGTCAAGAACATCGCGGACTTCGGTGCGTTCATCGACCTGGGCGGCATCGACGGACTGCTGCACATCACCGACATGAGCTGGGGCCGGATCGGTCATCCCAGCGAAGTCGTCAAGATCAACGACGAGGTCGAGGTCATGGTCCTCAACGTGGACAAGGAGCGAGAGAAGATCGCCCTGGGCCTCAAGCAACTGACGCCCAGTCCGTGGGACGAAGTCGAGGAGAAGTACCCCATCGGCACGCGGGTTACCGGCACGGTGGTCAACATCGTCTCCTACGGTGCGTTCGTGAAACTGGAAGAGGGCCTCGAAGGCCTGGTCCATATCTCCGAGATGAGCTGGACCCGTCGAATCAACAATCCCGCCGAAGTCGTCACGCCCAAGGAAGAAGTGGACGTGGTCGTGCTGGACATCGACAAGAACAAGCAGGAGATCTCGCTGGGCATCAAGCAGGCCGAGGTCAACCCCTGGACGCTGGTCAAAGAGAAGTACCCCCCGGGAACGCTTATCACCGGCCGCGTACGGACGATGACGAACTTCGGCGCGTTTGTGGAGATCGAAGAAGGCATCGACGGGCTGCTCCACGTTTCGGACCTGTCGTGGACCCGCAAGGTCGGACATGCCAGCGAACTGCTGAAGAAGGGCGAGGAAATGCAGTGTGTCGTACTCGCCGTCGACGAAGAGAAGATGCGCGTCTCTTTGGGCATGAAGCAACTGACCGAGGACCCGTGGCTGCGGATTATCCCCGAGCATTATCTGCCCGGACAGATCGTCCACGGCAAGGTCACGAAGATCACGAACTTCGGTGTCTTCGTCGAGCTTGAAGAGGAACTCGAAGGCCTGCTCCATATCTCCGAGCTGGCCGACCACAAGGTCGAAACGCCGCAGGAAGTGGTCAAGATCGGCGACGAGCTGGAGGTCAAGATCCTCCGCGTGGACTCCGAGGACCGCAAGATCGGCCTGAGCCTCAAGCGCGCCCAATGGGCCGCCGAAGAGAGCGAAGAAACCGGCGCCCCGGCGCGCGAGCCTGTTCGTCGTCGCGGCGGCCTGGCCGGTGAGGGCGGCCTGCTGGGCGACCTGGATCCGAACATCATCCAGACCATCCGCATGACCGAGCCGGAAGGCGAAGAAGACCGCCCGCACCGTGACGTCGAGGGCGAGCAGGTGGACCCCGCCGCCGCCGACGAGATTGTGATGGATGCGCTGGGTGACGATGCGGCCCCCGCCGCCGACGCCCCGGCCGACGAGGCCCCGGCCGACGAGGCGCCTTCGGACAGCTAGACGACAACCCCTTCGGCGCCCTGTCGCGCCGACGGTACCGCCGCCCCCGCCAGGCGTCCCCCAGACGCTCGGCGGGGGCGGCTTGTTTTCGCGAGGGACGAGCAGTGCGAAGCCGCAAGCGGCCCCGTTGCGCGGGGCGGTGGTGCTTAAGTGGACGCCCGATTGTTCCGAAAAACACCATGAAGGAACCTGTTGTTGAGCGTAGGAATTTGGAGGTAAGCGCAATGCCCAGGATAACGTCGAAAACCGGCTTGGGGTGGTATCTCGATCAGATCAAGACCACGCCGCTGCTCAGTGCGAAAGAAGAGAGGCAACTGGCCAGGCGAATCCAGGAGCACTCGGACCCGATCGCCCGGGAGCAGATGGTCCAGGCCAACCTCCGTCTGGTGGTCAACATCGCCAAGGACTACTCGAACCCCGGGATGACGCTGAGCGACCTGGTGGCTGAAGGCAATCTGGGCCTGCTGCGGGCGGTGGAGGAGTTCGACCCCAACGCCGGCGTGCGGTTCAGTACGTACGCGGCGTGGTGGATCAAGCAGTCAATCCGCCGGGCGCTGATCAACGCGGGCCAGCCTATCCATATCCCCGCGTACCTGATGAAGTTGATCACGAAGTGGCGTCGCGCATCGCGCGAGTTGGAGACGACGCTCGGGCGTCCGCCAACGACGGAGGAGATGGCCCGAGCCCTTCGCGTGGGGGCCAAGAAGGCCGAGATCATCCGCCAGGGCCTCGCCGCCGTCAACGCTCCGAGCCAGATGGGCACCGATGAGAGCCAGGCCATTGCTGAAATGCTCTGCGGCTCGGACGATGACGCTCCGGACCACGACATGATGCAGGCCTCCGACGCGCCGATCGTCAAGGCGTTGCTTTCCTCGCTGGAGGACCGCGAGCGGCGGATACTGGAACTCCGCTTCGGCCTGGACGGCCACGAGGGCCCGCCACGAACGTTCAAGGAAATCGGCAAGATCGTCGGCCTGACGCGAGAACGCGTCCGCCAACTGGAGAAAAAGGCCCTGGCCTCCCTCCAGGAAGCCGCCGACAAGCTCGTGTAGGAGCTTTCCGCCCTGAAGCACATCCGACCCGCGGGTCTCCGTGCCCGCGGGTCTTCTCTTTGGGTAGCAGTACTGCTCCGGTCGG
Organism: uncultured Planctomycetaceae bacterium; assembly: GCA_964625865.1. Lineage (GTDB taxonomy): Bacteria > Planctomycetota > Phycisphaerae > SM23-33 > SM23-33 > CAZVEV01. The sequence goes on from CAZVEV010000053.1 coordinate 16,029, forward strand.
TTCGGCCGATGTCACCTACTGCCTCTGAAGGGCGCGTTTCCGCCAGTGTGCGGTCATGTTGCAGTTGCACTTGGGACAGATGCTGTCGCGTACTCGGGGCCGTCCGTTCGCCCGGCCGCGGGGCGGGCGGGCTGCTGCGGCCCTCGCCTGGGCCTTCATCGCTTCGGACAGGACGTATCGCTCGCACTGCGGGCACTTCTGGAGGGCCACCGCACACTGCCTCTTGCCGCACAGTTCACAGTCGGCGGGCAGCGCGGCGCCGCCTTCGTCGTACAAGAGAACCTGCCGACGGAATTCCCCGCCGCACTTGATGCAGCCGAAGGCGATCTCGGTCTGCGCATCGCGGGGCGGGTCCGCCGCGCCGCCGGTGAACTGCCATACCACGATCGCCGTGGAAACGACGATGATCGCCCCAAGGGCCGCTATGGGAAGATACGGGCGGAGACGGCCTGATTGCTCGACGTCAAGACCGCCATCGTTCCAGCGTTCGGCCATCGGTGCTCTCCGGGCGTGGACGGCCCTATGGTACGGGCCAGTAGTTCGTCCCCCAGCCCTTGTCGGTGTAACACGGTTCGAGGTCTCGCGTGAAGCGGACGCTGCCGTCGCCGTAGGCGAACGGGATGGGATCGGGCGGCTGATCCTCGGGCCCGCCGCGCGAACGGGCGTGGTATCGCGAATTATACGTATGGGGCGTGTCCCATCCGCTGTAGCCGGAGGCCGAGTTGCCCGACATGTACTCGATCAGATCCCCGGCCAGCGGACGATGCGGCACCTCGCCGAGGCGCTGGGGCATCTGGTCCAGCGGGGCGTGGGGCACGCAGGCGTTGGCCGACGTGGTGGCCCAGTCGTATCCGGCGTAGATCACTACGTTGCTGCGGTAGATCGTCCCGAGCGGCCAGGGGATGTCGATGCCCCAGATTCCTTTGGGCCCCACGGGGCAGACCAGGAGAGTCGGCGGACCCCCGCCCGGCGGCAGGCCGCCAAGGTACTCCTCGAAGACCTCGTTCATGTTCCGGTTGGCGTTGTTGGTCAGGCCGAACCAGTACGCGTGATTGTACGTGTTGGGCTGGGGATACCGCGCGGGGAACTTGCGGTCGTTGTCCGAGGCGTAGTTGATCATGCCGGAGGCGACCTTGTGCTTGAACACGCCGCACAGCTTTGAACGGGTCTCGAAGCCTATGCGCACGAAGGCCGGCGCGAGAATCGCCAGCAGGATCGCAATGATGGCGATGACGACCATGAGTTCAAGCAGCGTAAACGCGCCATGCGCCCGCCGGCGCGTACGTCCGGTGCCGCGTGGCTTCGACGCCCAAAGACATGTTCGACAGTGCTCCGGTTCGGTCATCATTGCGACAGCCCCTGAAATCCAGGCACACTGCAAGTCACCTGCGACCTGCGAGGCACCCGTACACATGATAACACATCATAACACATCATACAGTCCGGGGTCGGGTTTATTACAGGTGTTCCCCCGCAGGGGCGGAGACTTACGCTGCGGAGATGTCCCCTTCGGCGGCGGTCAGCGGCTTGTCGTAGATGCGGTACGTCTTGTAGAGCGTGGCGTCAAGGGCGTGCTGGATCGTTCGCCTGGATATCTCGTTGTCTTCGAGGATCCACGAGGCCTCGGCGATATCGTATCCCTGGTCCTGGCAGCGGATGATATTATCCAGGAGCAGCAGGACGGTGACACCCGTACTGCGATATTCCTCCAGCGCCGCCAGGCCGAAGAACCTCGCCTCTCTGACCCGCTTCATCGCGCGGAGAAATCGAATGAAACCGAACGGGAACAGCCGTCCCCCACAGGCCGCCAACCCCCGATTGATGTTCGGAATGCCCAACGACGTTCCTATCGGCTTGCCGTCCACCTCGGCCAGCACGATGATCTTCGGATCGATGATGAACTTCATCTCCCTGGCCAGTTCAAGCATCTCCTCCTCGGCGACCGGGACATAACCCCAGTTGTTCCGTCGGGCCTCTTCGAACACGTGCATGAACCGAGTGATCTCCTGCTCGTACTTGCGCATGTTTATGGGGCGCAGCGTCAGGCCGGGAACTCGGCGCTTCATCACCTTCGTCAGCCGGACCATGCGATCGTGCTGCGGCGTGCCGGGCACGAGTTGTGGAGGGTAGACCACGTAGGCGTAGAGGTCCTTGCACTTGTTCATCCCCGCCGCCTGCATCAGGGCGGCATAGCCCGGGGGATTGTACGGCATCAGCGCCATGGGCGGACGGTCGAAGCCCTCGATCAGCACGCCGCACTCGGCGTTCATCGAGGGGTTGACCGGCCCGCGGATGCTCGTCAGGCCACGCTCGCCCAGCCAGCGCTCCGCGCGGGCGATTAACGCGACGGCCGCTTCGGTGTCGTCCGGGACGCATTCGAAGAAACCGAAGAACCCCACATTGTCGCCGTAGTGGGCGTTGTGGGCGGTGTTGTGGATGGCCGCCACGCGTCCCACGACTCGCCCGGACCGCTCGGCCAGGAACAGCGCCATCTCGGCGTGCTTGAAGAAGGCCGCCTTCCGCGCGAACAGCTTCACCTGTGCCCCCCGCGGGGGCGGTACCCAGTTCGGATCATCGCGGTAGAGATCGAAGGGCAGTTGGAGGAAACGCTTCCGCCCGCGCCGGTCCGTTGCCTCGCGGATGTCGAGCCGGCCGGTCATGACTGCGACGCGGCCTCGGCGTCTTCGGCATGGGCGGCACGAACTTGCGTAATCGCGTCGATCAGCGTGTCCACGTGCTCGCGCGTGTGGTTGGCGGTGGGAATCACCCGCAGGATGGACGTGCCGATTGGCACGGCGGGGTACAGGACGGCGTTGGTCCAGATGCCGTGCTTCTCGTAGAGCGCGGCGCTCAAGTGCAACGCGTCGCTTCCGTTGCCCTGGATCGGCGTGATCGGCGTCTGGGTCTGCCCGATGTCAAAGCCGGCGGCCTTCAGGCCGCTCTGGAGCATCTCCGTGTTGTGCCACATCGTCTTGCGCCGATCGTGGGCCTCGCGGACAATCTTGAGCGCCTCGAGCGTAGCCGCCGCGACGCAGGCGGGCATGGCCTTGGTGAACAGGATCGTCGGCGCGGTGTACTTGAGGTAGTCGATGATCATGCTGTCGCCGGCAACGAATCCGCCCGTAGTCGCCAGCGCCTTGCTGCACGTGCCCATGTGCAGGTCGATACGGTCCTCAACGCCGAGCAGTTCGGCCGTCCCGCGACCGTTCTCGCCGCAGACGCCCGTGCCGTGGGCGTCGTCAACCAACAGGCGGGCCCCGTGCTTCTCGCACAGGTCGCACAGCTCGTTCAGCGGCGCGATGTCGCCCTGCATGGAGTAGACGCCGTCAACGACGACCATCCTGGCCTGGCTGCGCGGGGTCTCCATCAGGACCGCCTCGAGGTCCTCGAAATCGTTGTGGCGGAAGAACCGTACGCGGGCACCGGAGATTTTGGCCCCGCAGACCAGGCTGGCGTGGGCATAGCGGTCGAGGATTACCAGGTCCCGCGGACCGGCCAGCGCTGCGATGGTTCCCATCATCACGTGCGCGCCGTTGCTGAAGACCAGGGCCTTGTCCGTCCGTTTGAAGTCGGCCAGTTCCCGCTCCAACTCCTCGTGCAGTTCGATGGTGCCCGTCAGCGGGCGGGCGCCCATCGGCGCGCTGACGCCGTACTTGCTGACGATATCCGTTGCGGCCTCTATCACGCGCTGGTCGGTGGCGAGTCCCAGGTAGTCGTTCGTGCTGAACTGGAGGATCTTCCGCCCGTCGATATCGATCCAGGGCCCGGCGTTGTCCAGCGGCGACTGCCGATACAACACGCCCACAGCCGTCCGCTGGTCTCGTCGCTTTCTGATGATCCGAGACTGCGAAAAGTACTTCGCACACTTATCGAAAATGTCCGCCATTAGTTCCCTTTCCCAGGACAGCGCACACTGCAGGTCCGTCCGCGCGACACACCGTCTGACCCGGAACGGTTCCAGGCCCGCGACCAACTACCGGCCGCTCAGCGCACATAGGAAAGCGGTTTTTTTTGTCAAAGGCAAGCCCCAAATCTGATACCTTCTCGGTTTCTTGCCGGGCCTGCCGCTCCCCGCGGGGGGCGATGCGGTCCCGACCGGCAGTGGTCTGACCAGACCGGAGTAACCTGAATGAGCATAGTTGGCAAGCTGTTCCCGCTGTACGTAGAGCGCCGTCTCAAGGCGTTCGAGGCGGCCTGTTCCGTTCCGTCCACCACGCAGAACGCTCTGCTTCAGGGCCTCCTGCGCCGGGCGGCGGACACCGAATGGGGGCGCCGCTTCGGCTTTGCGGACCTGTCCGGGCCCGAGGCGTACGCCCGGCGCGTACCGGTCACGCGCTACGAGGACGCGGCGCCGCTGTGGCACAAGGCGTTCGACGGCGCCCGCGATGTGACATGGCCCGGGCACATGCGCTACTTTGCGATGTCGTCGGGCACGACCGCGGGCAACAAGTACCTCCCGGTGACGAGGGCAGCGATCCGCGCCAACCGGCGGGCCGGGATGCTGCTGACCGGCTACCTCGCACGTCGGGGCGGGGCCGAGAGCGTGGTGGGGGGCAAGTTCCTCTATCTCGGCGGAACGACCACCCTGACCGAGCGCGGCCGGAGCCTCGTCGGTGACGCCTCGGGCATCATGGCCAGGCACATCCCGTGGATCGCCCGAAGCCGCCACCTGCCCGAGCCGCGCATCGCTGTAATGTCCAACTGGGAAGAGAAGATCAACGCCGTCGTGCAGAGCTATCTGACCGCCAATATCTGCGCCCTGAGCGCTTGTCCATCCTGGGCGGCGATGCTGTTCAAGCAGATGCGCCAGTCGGCCGCGGAGGCCGGGCTCGGCGACAAGCTGGTGGGCGAACTGTGGCCCGGGCTGGCCCATTTCGTGTCGTACGGGATGGCCTTCGAGCCGTACCGCAAGGCGTTTGAGCAGTACGTGGGGCGAGAGGTGCACTACACCGACACGTACTCCTCGTCGGAGGGGGGGATGACGGCGATCCAGGACGAGCCCGGCGGGCCGATGCGGCTGATCGTCGACAACGGGGTCTACTTCGAGTTCATCCCCGCCGACCGCGCCGACGACGCCGACCCGCCGCGCCTGCACATCGGCCAGGTCGAGACCGGACGCGATTACGCCGTGGTCCTGAGCACCAACGGGGGGATCTGGGCCTGCCCGCTGGGCGACGTGGTTCGCTTCGTATCGCTGGCCCCCCCGCGAATCGTCTTCGTCGGGCGGACGCGGATCCAGCTCAGTGCGTTTGGTGAGCACGTAACGCTCGAGATGATCGAGGACGCCATGGCCGCCGCGTGCGACGCGGCTTCGGCTGTCGTGGCCGACTACACCATCTCGCCTCGTTTCCCCTCGCCGGCCCATCCCAAGCCGGCCCATCAGTGGCTGGTGGAGTTCGACATCGCACCTGCTGACGCGGCCGCCTTTACCGCCGCGCTCGACCAGAGCATCCGCCGGGTGAACGAGGACTACGACACGCACCGCACCGATGACTACGGGCTGGACCCGCCGGAGATCGTGGCCCTGGCACCGCGGACGTTCTACACGTGGATGGAACGCAAGGGCAAGCTCGGCGGACAACACAAAGTCCCCCGCGTGGTCTCGTCGCCCGAGATGGCGGACGAGCTGCTGGCGATATCGCGCGAACTGGCGAAGGCGTAACGCGCGATCGTATCAGTCGCAGATACCCCCCAGGTGGAACCTGGGGGCGTTTGCCTGCGCGGCGCACGCACGCGGCGCTTCAGACGGGATCGATCCACCCTTGTTGGATGTACCACTCGGCGGTCTGCTTCATGCCGTCGGCCAGGTCTGTGCGTTCGCGGTAGCCCAACTCCTTGCGGGCCTTGTCCCAGCAGCAGGTCCATCGCGGCTGGAGGGCGTCGTTGATCTTGCGTCGCGAGAGGATCTGCGGCTTGCCCGTCAGCGCCCACTTGAGCTGGCCGAACTCGCCGGCCAGCCGGGCCAGAATGCTTGGCACGCGAAGCCGGCGCAGTGACACGCCCAGGGCGCCGGCCACCGCATCGGCGAGGTCTGACTGCGTGTGCGTGCCGCTGGCGATGAAGTAGGTCTGCCCCTCGCCCGCCGCGTCCGTGCCGGCCAGGACGATCCCGTCGGCGAGATCGGTTGCGTAGACGAAGCTGATCCGGTTGGTCTTCTTGCCGATCAGCGGGACCGTGCGGAGTTTGCGGGCCGTCCGGAACAGGGGAAGGAAGTTGGTGTCCCTGGGCCCGTAGACCGCCGGCGGACGGACGATGGTGATCGGCAGGTCTTCGGCGGCGGCCTGCACGATGCGCTCGGCGGCGAGCTTGCTCTCGCCGTAGGCGTCGATCGGGGCCGGCTCGTCGGTTTCGTCCAGCGGCTCGGGCCCCGGTGCGGGCCCGGCGGCGGCGAGGCTGGAGACGTAGACGAAGCGGCTGAGCGTCTGCCCGGACGCCTTGATGGCCTCGATGAGCCGGCGCGTGCCGTCGGCGTTGACCGCGAGATACGCCTTCCGCGTGCGAGCCCGCGTCAGGCCGGCTACGTGGAATACGACGTCCACGCCGTCGGTCGCCGCAGCCAGTTCGTCCGGCTCGTCCAGGGCCGCCACGTGCGTGGTCACGGGCAGGTTGCGAATCCAGACCCGGTCGCTTGTGCGGCGCACGAGGCAGACCACGTCTATGTCGTCCTGCCCCAGCCGCTGGACAAGGTGGCTGCCCACGAATCCCGTTGCTCCGGTTACCAGTGCTTTCACGTCAGCGTCACCTCGTGTCTCTCGCCTCGCGGGGATGATCGCGTCTACCCTCGTGCCGCGTCAAGTCTCTGTTCGGTCTTGCGACCGTGTGATTGGGCGTTAGGATACGAGTCGAACGAAGCGAACCGACACAGGGAAAAGCCCCCCGACGGCGTCGGGCGGGTCCCCTCGACGTTTTCGCTTGTGTGAAGAGTCACCGAGCCAAGAACGCTTTGGTCACCGTTCCGGTGTACTTCAGGCGGCGCCCAACGAGGTCCGGATGAACCGACGTCTCGACATCCTGCAGGAGCATCGCCGATGATCCGGCACGCGGTCAAGATCGTCCTGACGGTCGTTGTCACCGTGGCGCTCCTGGCGGCGGTGGTCGCTTTCGTGGGCTTCGAGGCCACCGTCCAGGCCGTCGGCCAGGCGGGACTTGCGGCGTTCTTGTCCACGGGCGTACTCCTGGCGGCCGTGCTGGTGATCCAGGCCGTCGTATGGCGCATCCTCAACAAGCCCATCGGCCATCGCGTGCCCTTCCGAACACTCCTCGGGGCTACCACCGTGGGGATGGCGGGCAACATCATCACGCCGTCGACGTACCTCGGCGGCGAGCCGGTCAAGGTCATCTACGCCGGTCGCAAGACCGGGCTGAGCTACCAGGAGCTGGCCGGCACGGTGGTGCTGGCGAAGTACCTCGAGGCCCTGAGCTTCGTGCTGTTCCTTGCCGTTGGCGCACTCGTGACGGTCATCGGGCTGCGCGACGTGCTGTTTCGCGGGGCGGGCGTGCCGGTCGGCATTGCGGCGGTGGCAGCCATCGGGGCGGCAATGGCGCTGTTCGTCGTGCTGTGGGTCTCTCTGTCACGTCGCTGGAGGCCGCTGACGGCGACGGTGACCCTCGCCGCTCGCCTGGGGCCCGGCAGGCGGATGTTCCTTCGCCTGCGCCGGCGCTCACGGAAAATGGAGCGCCAGGTCTCGCGGGTCTTCTGTGAGGAGCACGGCGCAATCTGGCCGGCGTTCGGCCTGTACGTGCTGACCCACGTGGCGATGTTCGTCAAACCGCTGGCGTTCTTCGCCTTCGGCTGGAGCATCGGTCTGGGCCTGGCGGAACTGGGGCTGATCTTCCTGACCTGTCAGGTGCTCCTGGCGTTCCAACTGACCCCCAGCGGGGTCGGCACGCTGGACGGGGGCCTGCTGGGCGTGCTGGCCCTGGCCGGGATCGGGATAACGCAGCCGCAGTGCGCCGCGTTCCTGTTGTGCATCCGCTTCTGGGACGCGGTACTTCTGGGCATCGGGGCGGTGCTTGGCGCCCGCGCGGGGGCGGGGTTCCTGGCGTCCGGGACGGACCGAGTCGCCGGATGAGTCCGCATTCGCGACGGTGCGACCCGGTCTGCGTGCGCAACGGCGTCGTCCCTCCCGCGTCTAGCGGTCGATCGTCAGATCGACGCTCGCTGTTCAAACGACGAGTGTCGATCTGACGATCGACCGTTAAACGTGGAGGGAACGACAACATTTCTCGCAGAAAGGGCTTGAACTGTGGCGTACGATGCGTATCATCTAACGACTCGATACGTATGACGTGAACCCAGGCGAAAGGATAAGCGGTCCCAGTATGATTAAGGTCAAGGCCAGAGGCAATGAAACCGTCCAGCAGATGATGAAGCGCTTCAAGAAGATGTGCGAGAAAGAAGGGCTCAATCGCGACGTTAAGCGCAAGAGCTACTACGAGAAGCCGTCCGAGCGCCGCCGTCGCCGAGCGCGCAAGTCGATGAAGCGCGTCACCCGCTAGGGCCCCGACCGGCCGACCTGGATGATCCAGCCCGGGAGGTCCCGATTGCTCGGGGTTTTCCCTTCCATCGTTCCCGCGATGTGACTATGGTATCCGGACATTCCGCAGCGCGGAGTTTGCGGAACCCTCCACCGACCACGGAAGAAGAGACTGACAGGAAACCGACGAAGGAGTCACTACAGTGAAAACTTTCACGAAGTTGCCCGCACGATACCGCGTGCTCTTGGCCGCCGTTGCCGTGATGGCCGTCTTGAGCGTCTTCGACGCCCCGGCCCTCGCCAGTGGCGCCGAAGATGAACTCGTTCCGACCATCAGCGATATCAATCCCGTGTGGTACATCGCTCCGGTCGGGGCGCTGGTGGCGCTGGCGTTTGCGGTCGTGTTCTACAAGCAGGTCAAGGCGGCCAATCCCGGCGACGAGAAGATGATCGAGATCGCCGCCCACGTCACCGCCGGCGCGATGGCGTACCTCAAGCGTCAGTACAAGGTCGTGGCGGTCTTCTTCGCGATCGTCTCGGCCTTGCTTGCGTTGATGGGCTTCGTCTTCAAGGTCCAGCACGAGATCGTCTTCGTCGCGTTCCTGACCGGCGGGTTCTTCAGCGGCTTGTGCGGCTGGTTCGGCATGAAGACCGCGACGCTGGCGTCGAACCGTACGGCCCAGGGCGCCAAGGAAGGCCTCAATCGCGGCCTGACCGTGGCGTTCCGCGCCGGGGCCGTCATGGGCCTGGTCGTCGTGGGCTTCGGCCTGCTGGACATCTGCGGGTGGCTGATCGGCCTGACGGTCTTCACCGACATGGGCCTGGTCGAAATCACCGTGGTCATGCTGACGTTCGGCATGGGTGCAAGCAGCCAGGCGCTGTTCGCCCGCGTGGGCGGGGGCATCTTCACCAAGGCCGCCGACGTTGGCGCCGACCTGGTGGGCAAGGTTGAGGCGGGCATTCCCGAAGACGATCCGCGGAATCCGGCGACCATCGCTGACAACGTCGGCGACAACGTGGGTGATGTGGCGGGCATGGGCGCGGACCTGTATGAGAGCTACTGCGGGTCGATCCTGGCCACCGCCGCCCTCGGCGTGGCCGCTGTCGTCTCGATGGGGCTCGGCAAGGCCGACGCCATGAGCGCCGCGATGAAGCTGCTGGCGGCCCCGATGGTGCTGGCCGGCGTGGGCATCTTCCTGTCGCTGGTGGGCATCTTCCTGGTCCGCACCAAGGACGGCGCGTCGATGAAGCAACTGATGGGCGCCCTGATGCGGGGCGTGATGGGTTCCAGCATTCTGATCCTGGTCGCCGCACTGGGCATCTGCTACCTGCTGCTCGGCGATATCAAGGCCGAAGACGGCACGGCGCTTGTTTCCTGGCTGGGCGTGTTTGGTGCGATCTGCGTGGGCATGATCTCGGGCCTGATCATCGGCAAGGCGACCGAGTACTACACCAGCTACGACTTCAAGCCGACCCAGGAGGTCTCCGCCAACGCCAATACCGGCGCCGGGACCGTCATCATTTCCGGGCTGGCCGAAGGGATGAAGTCCACCTGGATGAGCCTGCTGACTGTGATCTTCGCGATCATCGGCGCGTTCATGCTTGCAGGCGGGTCCGACAACATGCTGCTGGGCCTCTACGGTGTGGGCATCGCGGCGGTCTCGATGCTGGCGACGCTGGGGATCACCCTGGCGACCGACGCCTACGGCCCCATCGCCGACAACGCCGGCGGCAACGCTGAGATGACCGGGCAGGACCCCGAGGTCCGTCAGCGCACCGACGCGCTGGACTCGCTGGGCAACACCACCGCGGCGATGGGCAAGGGCTTTGCCATCGGCTCGGCGGCCCTGACGGCCCTGGCCCTGCTGGCGGCATACGTTGAAGAAGTTCGCATCGGCATGGTCCGCGAAGGCGGCGAGGCGATTGCACTGGTCGCCACCGAAGGCGCCCCCGCGACCACGATGAACAACATCGGGCACAAGAAGATCGCCGTTCCCGGCGACATGGCGATGGTGCTGTCCGGCGACTACGCCAACGTGCCGACCGGCAAGCTGACCGTCGCGGCAGGCGAGAAGAACGCCGAAACCAACGTCTACCCGATCACGGTGACCGGGACGGACGGCAAGGCGGTGGAACTGAAAGCCGTCAATGCCTCCAAGGCCTCCCTGCGTCAGTACATGGACTTCTACAACGTCAACCTGATGAACCCCAACGTGTTGTGCGGCATCTTCTCCGGCGTGCTGCTGGTGTTCCTGTTCAGCGCGATGACGATGAAGGCCGTCGGCCG